>NZ_VHIL01000013.1:0-134490 GCF_006491895.1 Enterococcus sp. OL5 | reverse complement strand
TGAAATAATACCTAAAAAAGCTTCCTTTTTCGTTGCAGAAAAAAGGAAGCTTTTTTTGTATAAGAAAGGCCTGTAAAAAAAACAGTTCAAAGGATATGAGTGGTTTGTTTTTCGCCATCATGGTAAAGTTAAAGAAAGTTTAACAATAAGCGAAAAAAACAAAAAGTAAAGGGGTTTCATTTTGACAAAAACGACCATTTGTCAAAAGGACTTTTCTTGGTCGATCGTAGCCGTTGGCGGCGGGGGAAAAACATGGTAAATTATCCTTCGACGAAGAACTAGTGGGGGAAGAAAAAAATGAATAAACTAAAGAATGTTTTCTATTTATATAAACTGGACTGGAAACGAATTTTCAGCAATCCAATCTCTGCATTTTTGATCATTGCCTTAATGATCTTACCCTCGCTTTATGCGTGGTTCAATATCAAAGCACTTTGGGATCCATATGGCAACACCAGTGAATTGCCAATCGCCGTGTATAGTGCGGATAAAGGGGCAGAATTTCAAGGCAAGCATATCGATATCGGTGATGAAGTCATCGACACCCTCCATGATAACAAACAGTTAGGCTGGCGTTTCGTGGATTCAAAAGAGGACTTGGTAGAAGGGGTCAAATCAGGAAAATATTACGCCGGTATTTATCTGCCAGCTGATTTTTCAGATGATCTGATCAGTTTTACCAGCGGGACAATTGAAAAACCGACGATCGAGTATTACAGTAACCAAAAAATCAACGCCATCGCACCAAAAATCACCGAAAAAGGAGCCAGCAGTCTTCAAGAAGAAATCTCACAAAACTTTATTGAGACTGCCAGCTCCACGTTAATAAAAGTCTTCAATGAAATCGGCTATGACATTGATTCCAACTTAGTCAGCATCAACAAAGTCAAATCCATGATCTTAGATACCGATGACAATTTGGCTACGATCGACGGTTATACGAAAGAGATCGTCACCTTGCACGATAAGTTTCCAGAAATCAAAGAAAAGATCGCAAAAGCCGAAGAATTTACCGATTATATTCCGCAAGTGGATGCCATGGGGGAAAAACTGATTGGCCTAAACGATAAGCTGCCGACATTGAAGAAAGAAGCCAGCATCATTTTGACCTTGCAAGAGAAGATCCCAGAGATCCAAAATGCCGGCAAACAATTGAAGATGATCGATGATGATTTTGATGACATTGCCAGCACCATGACGGAGGGCATCGATACCGCCAAACAAGGACTGCAAGTCATCGAACAAGTTCAAGCCGCGTTACCACAGATCGAACAACTAGGCGACCAAGCCGCCAGCTTCGCCACAGCGACCAAAGATGGGGCGCAACAGTTCAAAGATGCCTTGCCAAGTATTTCTAGCAGTGCGCAAGTGACGATTGAATCAGCTAAACAAGTTGCTTCGACAACAGCTAAATGGTCCGAAAAATTAAACGAGTCCATCAATAAAGACCAATTAGAAAAAGATCGAGAATCAATTTTACAGACGATTGATGGGTTGCAGCAAAATATTCAGCAACAACAAAGTATGCTAGATGCCTTAATTGCGTTTCTAGAAAATATTGAAGGTTCAGCTGGAAATGATCAAATTCAAGGCGTGATTGGTCAGCTAAAAGCTGTGAAAAATCATTTGGCGAATTTATCTCAACTTTTAGATGGGGCAAAAAAAGCTGTTCAAAATAGTGATGTCGATGGATTGAAGGGATATCTTACTAACATAACTGAACTAGCTAATGAGATAGAAAGTTTACTGCAAGAGATTGATGTACCATCTATCACCACCACCATCAACGACATTCTAACCAAACTAATCGAAACCATCACCACTGCCGAAGATGTCTTGAAAAAAGCCCAAGAAATCGATTTTGACTCGTTGCTGTCTTCCACCAAATCAGTGGTCAGCAATGCCGTGACGATTTTGGAAAAATACCAAAAAGAATTGCCTGCCATCAAGCAAGAATTGCACGATGCCAATACGATGCTGAATGGCCATATGGATGAAATCGTCAATGCCATCAATAAAGGAGCCGACCTTTACAACAACGAATTGCCAGTTGTCGAAGAAAAATTAGGGCTGGCCGTAAACTTCTTGCAAAACGATTGGCCAACCATCAAATCAGAAATTAGTTCTACGATGGCGATGGTGGATGAAAAACTGCCAGAAGTTGAAAAAGCTTTGGATGCGGCTGTCGATTTGATCAATAACGATTGGCCAAGTATCAAAGCTGGCATCCACAAAGCCGCTGATGCGATCAGAGCAGGCGAAAATGAAGTCGATCTCGGGGAAGTCATCAAATTATTGAAACTTGATGCTACGGATGAAGCTGACTTCTTCAAACAACCAGTGGAATTAAAGAGCAATGAAATCTATCCAATCGTCAACAATGGTTCAGCTAGCACGCCATTTTATACCGCATTGTGTTTGTGGGTAGGGGCATTATTGTTGTCAAGTGTCGCTACAACGGAGTATCATTTAGAGAAGAAAGACAAAAAACGCTTTACACAACGTGAAACCTTTGTGGCACGAATGCTGACGTTCTTGACGATGGCAGTCGCCCAAAGTTTGATCGTGACCCTAGGAAATATGTTTTTATTAGGCGTTGATGTCCACAATCCAGTGTACAGTGTCTTCTTCGCATTACTCGTTGGACTCGCCTTTATGATGATCGTCTACGTACTGGCGGGACTGTTCGGCAACCTCGGGAAAGGGATCGCCATCATTATTTTGGTTCTCTCCATTTCCGGTGGGGGAGGAAACTACCCAATCCAAGTCTCTGGGAAGTTCTTCCAATTCATTAATCCGCTACTGCCATTTACCCATGCGGTCAATCTGTTAAGAGAATCAGCCGGTGGGATCTATTGGCCAAATGCTATCCCGCAGTTGATCATTTTAACGATTTTGTTCCTAGTCTTTGGGATCGTCGGTACGTACGCGTATCCTTATCTAGTCAACTCTACGAAGAAACTAAGTGACATTTCCAAAGAAAGTCATTTCTTCCACTAAAATCTTAAAGCAGAAAGAGCATTTGTTCTTTCTGCTTTTGTGCCATCACGTGAAATTTCTAATAATCAAAAGAGGGAAAAAGGGCCGTTTTTTCATCTGATTTTCATTGACTTTTCGCGGTTACAAGAGTAGCATACAGTCTTGATAATTCAATATTTGTGAGGATATCGTTACAAGTTTAACGAAGGATTTTTCATGAAAAGGAGTGTAGAAAAAGTGGAGTATTTGAAACGTTTGTTGGTCGGACGTCCATTGAAATCCGCAGAGAATGATGAACAAAAACTGAGCCGGACGGCGGCCCTTGCGTTGCTATCTTCTGATGCTTTGTCTTCGATTGCTTATGGGACAGAGCAGATCGTTGTTGTATTAGTGGCACTTTCCGCTGCTGCTATCTGGTATTCATTACCGATCGCTGCTTTTGTTATTATTCTTTTGATTTCATTGACCTTGTCTTACCGTCAGATCATTCATGCATACCCTCACGGTGGTGGGGCGTATGTAGTAAGTAGTGAAAATTTAGGGAAAAATGCGGGCCTGATTGCCGGCGGCTCACTGTTGATTGATTATATGCTGACAGTAGCAGTATCCGTCTCAGCAGGGGCAGAAGCCATCACTTCTGCTGTGCCAGCGTTGTTCGGCCATCAAGTGGCGATTTCTGTCGTGATCGTGCTCTTGATCATGATGATGAATCTGCGAGGGTTGCGAGAATCAGCTAGCTTCTTGATGATTCCTGTCTACACCTTTATCGCAGTGATCACAGTCTTGATCGTGGTCGGTTTGTACAATATCGTAACGGGTGCGCAACCGTTAAATGCAACCGCACTACCGGGAGCGGTCGTACCTGGGGTATCCGTGGCCTTGATTTTACGGGCTTTCTCATCAGGTTCCTCTTCTTTGACAGGGGTCGAAGCGATCAGTAACGCTGTGCCGTTTTTCAAAAAACCACGGGCGAAAAATGCAGCTGCGACCTTGACGATCATGGCTGCGATCTTAGGGTTCTTCTTCGTCGGCATCACTTTTATCAACTATTGGTACGGTATCGTACCAGAAACAGAAGTGACCGTCCTATCTCAAATCGGTTCCGCCGTTTTTGGTCATGGGTTTATGTACTACGTTTTGCAATTTGCTACAGCACTGATTTTAGCAGTTGCCGCAAATACCGGATTTTCCGCCTTCCCCGTGTTGGCGTATAACTTAGCCAAAGACAAATATATGCCACACATGTATCAAGACCGTGGGGATCGTCTCGGCTACTCAAACGGGATTATCACCTTAGCTGCTGGTTCCATCGTCCTATTGTTTATCTTCCAAGGATCGACCGAGCGTTTGATTCCGTTGTATTCCATTGGGGTATTCATTCCTTTTGCACTATCCCAAAGCGGAATGGTCGTCAAATGGAAAAAAGAAGGCAAGGGCTGGTTCTTTAAATCGATCGCCAACATCATTGGGGCTTTGATTTCTTTTGCGATCATTGCCATCTTGTTCGTGTATCGCTTAGGCGATATTTGGCCATTTTTCATTATCATGCCGATCCTCTTGTATATCTTTTACAAGATCCATGATCATTATAAAAAAGTCGCAGAACAGCTGCGATTGGAAAAACAAGAAGCACTGCATGTCTATGAAGGAAATACCGTGATCGTTCTCGTCGGAAATGTTACCCGAGTAAATATCGGCGCATTGAACTATGCCCAATCGATTGGTGATTATGTCGTGGCGATGCACGTCTCATTGGATGAAGATGTGAAGAAAGAAAAAGAGATCGAACAAGAATTTAAGCAAAAATTCCCAGACGTGCGTTTCTCCGTCGTTCATTCTTCGTATCGTTCGATTGAAAATCCCATCTTGCGTTATGTGGATCTAGTCAGCCGCAATGCAGCCAAACACAATTACACAACGACCGTCATCATTCCACAGTTTGTCCCAAGACGTCGCTGGCAAAATATTTTGCACAACCAAACAAGCCTGCGCTTGCGTTTCAGACTCTCTTGGCGTGAAAACATCATTGTAAGTACGTACAGTTACCATTTGAAAAAATAACAAAAACGCTAGTTTAGCGACCTGATTCCCAAAAGAAATGTTTAGGTCAGCCGCTAAGACTAGCGTTTTTTTTAGCTATAAAACATTTTTAGTTTGATATCTTGATCGTAATTCCCAAACCCCTTGCCAAAGAGGGTACAACCGCCGACATGCTCGGCATCTTCTTTGACTTCCACTTTTAAATGCCACGTATCTTCGTAGGCAGGTATATCCTTGATTGTAATGTCGGAAAGAGGAACACCTTCCATGTAGGTTCCATGATCCATTATGCGGATCGTCTTCAATAACCCGTACTGATTAAGATTGTCTGGATACCAATCCGGTGTATACTTGCCGCGAATGTCTGCAAAATCCCCTGGGCTAGTCCATGTACCAAGCTCCACACCATTTAAGCTGAAGGTGATATCTGACGGCCAGTTGTTATTGGAAAAAGGAAATTCAGACGAAACCTCCATTGAAATCTCCATCATTTCGAGTTTTTCTTCTTTTGCTAAGAAGTTTGGCGATTGGTATTCGACAAATCCTTTCGTAAACCACAAGATGCGGGCATCCATTCGTCGGGGATCCATGAAAAATTTCGGTTCATCCACCATTCCCACAAAATCAGCTGAAGTAGCAAGCCCGCACGTTGGTTCTACCGAATAATTTGTATAATGACCGATCGGTATCGCCGTTTCTTTCGTATCAAAGGCATTAAAGATTTTCTCAGGAAAGTTGATATCGATATGATCCACTCTCAAACTGGAAATCTTTTTTTGCCCCACACGCTCTGTTTTGATGATTTTGGCTTCCTCTAATTTTTTGATGTGCATCGTAACGATGGCGCTGCTTAAGCCCAACTCCTGTGCCAACTCTTTGACATTCATCTTGTTTTTAGCCAGCAATTGAATGATTTTGATTCGCACGTTACTGGCAAGTGCCTCATAGACAGGCAATGCTTCTTGATTGATTTCTAATTGCATCGTGTCACCTCCGCTTAAACTGTTTGATTTACTTGAATGTTAACATATTTGCTAATTTGTGTAAATAGCGTTGTTTATTTCGCTAGTTATTAATATATTTATTAATTAATATAGATATTATCCTAAATAAATTAATCAAAATATTGTTGACAGCGATTACAAATCAAGTTATGATTTATTTGTAAATTGAAAGTGTTTGCAAACGCTAGAAATGAATAATGCAATTATAAATGCTGGGATAGCAAATAAGAGAAGGAGGATAGGCGTGTTCGGCTTCAAAGACCAAAATTCAATTTCTATGAAAGAGGGAAAAACATGAAGAAGAAACTTATTATTATTGGTGCTTTAGTTGCAGTCGTTGCAGTTGCCCTTATTGGTTTTAATCGTTATCAGGCAGCGGAAAAAGAAAAATACACGATTAATTTTTGGTCACCCCTTACTGGTGATGATGGCGCTTATATGGATCAGATCGTAAATGAATTCAATGCACAATCAGGTTCCGATTATACAATCAATCATGTGATCACGTCTGATATGTACACTAAATTAAGTACGGTTGTAAGTTCTAAAAGTGGGATTCCAGATTTGACTTTGATGCATTCTTATAAAGTAGAGGAATTTGTCAATTCCGATATTATTGATCCGGTTGATCGTCTGGTTTCTTATCAACCTGAGTTAGAAGA
Source organism: Enterococcus sp. OL5 (assembly GCF_006491895.1). Classification (NCBI taxonomy): domain Bacteria; kingdom Bacillati; phylum Bacillota; class Bacilli; order Lactobacillales; family Enterococcaceae; genus Enterococcus; species Enterococcus sp. OL5. The sequence goes on along the minus strand of NZ_VHIL01000013.1, from coordinate 127,805 downwards.
AAGCAATTATTTAGATACGGCGTGGAATGCAGGGAAAATCGGCGATACTCAATATACGATCCCATTAGATATTCATGCCAGTGCCATGTATTACAATCAAGATCTTTTAGAAAAATACAATGTCACTTCTTGGTTAGACGATAACATCGTGACGTTTGATGAAATGATGTCATTAGCAGGGCAGATGGAAGAAGGCGATTATGTCGTAAATAATGCGTTACTTTCTTGGGTTATCTTAGCGCAAATCCGTAACTTAGGCGGCGCGATTTCTGACGATGCTGGGAACCCGACGGTGAATACGCCAGAAATGAAAGAAGCGTTAGAAAGAATTAAAGCGTTAACAGATGCAGGCCTGATGACACCTTATGGAGAAGATGGGTATTTGATGTTCCAAGGCGGAAACGTACTCTTATCAACAGATGGTACTTGGACTTCTACCGCTCATGATGCGGTTGAGGGCTTGAATTGGGGCGTAACAAATATTTATTCGACTTCAGATGACATCGCAACCAACCGAGCAGCTTCTCATATGTTTGGCATGTTGAAGAGTGAAAGCAGAACAGAAGAAAAAGAAGAAGTAATCGCACAATTTTTAGAATTCGTTCGTACAAACTCGATCGAATGGGCAAAAGCCGGTCAAATCGTTGCAAGTAAAGATATTTTAGAAAGTGATGATTACCAACAATACCCACAATCATTCTTTACTTCTACACCAGAGGAAGAAGAAACACTTTACATCTTTGACTACGTTTATTTCTCTTATGTCTTAGAAGCATTAGATGTTTATAGTACAGATATCGCTTACGGTGAATTAGATATGGATGAAGGATTAGAAACGATGCAACAATATGTCGAAGATAAGATTGCAGAAGTAGCTAGATAAGTGAAGGGGGGATAATTCTATCCCCTTTTCCAATTTTTAGAAGGGAATGAAAGGAATGAAAAAAAAGAGCATTAACTGGGCATCGATCGCATTCATTGGACCACACATGGTACTCTTTATTATTTTTGTATGTATTCCAACGATCTATGGTATTTATGCTTCATTTACGCAATGGAATTTGATCTCTGATCCAGTCTGGGTCGGTTTTAACAACTATAAAACATTATTGTTTGATAGTTCCTCGACGTTCTATACCCAATTTTGGAATGGTTTGAAAAATACCTTTATTTTCGTTTTGATCATGGTGCCGTTACAAATCATCATTCCACTGATGATTGCAGCTGCATTGCAACATAAAAAAGTGAAGCTGAAAGGACTTTTTCAAGCAATTCTATATATTCCAGGTCTTATCTCTGTTTCAGCAGGTTCTTTGATTTGGTCATTGATTTTCCACTCTCGATTAGGTGCCGTCAATAATATTTTTGGGTTCGATTTCTCTTGGGCTTCGCGACAACCCTATGCTTGGATCTTAATTTTTGTTGTCAGCATTTGGGGAGCGATCGGTGGTAACATGATCATTTATCGCTCAGCTTTAGCGGGTGTCAATGAAGACCTTTATGAAGCGGCAGAGATCGACGGAGCGGGAGCATTCCAAAAATTCTTGAATGTGACTTTGCCATCTATTCGCTTTCCACTGTTATATACGATCGTGATGACAACTGCTGGAGCATTTAATGTCTTTGCACAGCCTTTGATGATGACAGGTGGAGGTCCAAACCAAAGCACGACTGTATTGATGATGTATATCCGCTCACTGGCTTTTAGTCAAGGAGAATCAATTGCAGGAATGGCTTCGGCAATGGCAGTCATCTTAGGATTGATCATTATGTGTGTGTCCGTATTTCAATATTTTCTTTTAGATAGAAGCAATACTTAAGGGGGCAAAAAAATGAATACACAAAAGAAACATATACCTAGTATGGTCATCGCATATTTGTTTCTGATCGTTTTATGTATCATCTGGGTTATTCCATTGATTTTTAGCTTCGCCACTTCTTTTCGTTCTCAAACCGAAATCGTCTCCACTGGGTTTCGTTTATTACCCGTAAACTGGATATTAGATAACTATGTAGCGATTTTGACTAATACGTCTACTGCACCAATTATGCAGTGGTTATGGAATTCAATGTTTATCGCAGTCACGCACACTGTTTTAGTTGTGATCGTTGTTTCAGTGACCGCTTATGGCTATGGCAGAATGCGGTTTAAATACCGTGATCGTATCTTTTATCTTTTGATGGGGATCTCGATGTTTCCCGGCGTAGTGAATTTGATCCCGTCTTACAAAATCATTGAAACCTTCGGCTGGGTCAACTCTTCTCTTGCCATGATCATTCCAGGCTTAGCAGGGATGGGAAATATCTTTCTTGTGCGACAGTTTATGAAAGGTATCCCGCTTGAATTTGACGAGTCAGCACGAATGGATGGTGCAGATGAATTTACAATTTTTGCAGAGATCATCGTTCCTTTGATCAAACCTGTGTTGATCGTTGCAGGCCTCTTTTCTTTCACGGGCTCATGGAATGATTTCTTGTGGCCAGTGATCGTGTATACAGATGTTAGTAAAATGCCGATTACAGCCGGTTTGCTATTGCTACAAGACATTTATGGTAACTACCGAATGATTGGTCAATTGATGGGCTCGGCATTGATTGCGATCATTCCAACCGTCATGCTGTTTCTATTTGCTCAAAAATACTTCATTGAATCTATGAACTTAAATGCAGGAATAAAAGGATAGTGAAGATCATGAATCGAAAATTGGAAAGAAATTTACTACGTGCCAGTGCGGTCTGGGATGTCTGTATTGGTCTCGTAACGATGTTTGGGTATTATCCTTGGTTTGAAGAACAAGGGATCGCAGCATTTCAAAATCAAAATCAGTATGAATACTTGCAGTCAAGTCTGGTAGGAATGATATCGAAGGTAGTTATGATCGTTGCGTTAGCGACGATTTTGATGGGCGTTATCAGTTGGATCAACGCAAAGAATATGCGAGACAAACAAATAAACAAAGGAACGATACGTTGGATGATCGCCTGTGTCATCATCCATTTGATCATCTATGATGTGATCGGTGTCGTCCTCTATTTACTAGCTACGACGATGTATATGTCTAAAAACAAAGCAATAAAAATACTAAAAACGGAAAATGGAATTTTTTAAGAAGGTGTAGAATTTATGGCAGAAAATTATTTGGAACCGATTGTATTAGAACGTGCAGACCCATGGATATACAAGCATACCGATGGATATTATTACTTCACTGGATCAAAACCAGGGTATCAGGAAATCGAATTAAGGCGTGCGAAAACCTTGAAAGGACTGGCTGACGGTGAAGTAAAAGCCATCTGGACGGCTCATGCCGAAGGCCCCATGAGTGAGCTGATCTGGGCACCAGAGATTCATTTTATTCAAGGAAAATGGTACATCTATTTTGCTGCTGCAGATCATGGCGAAGTCAGAAATGATCAGCACCATCATCGGATGTTTGCGATCGAAAATGCGAATGAAGATCCCTTTGCAGGCGAGTGGGTAGAAAAAGGACAGATCAAGACGCAATTTGAGAGTTTCAGTTTAGATGCTACGGTATTTGAACACAGGAACCGATTGTATTATGTCTGGGCACAAGCAGATCCAAACATTCCAGGCAATTCCAATCTTTATTTATCAGAGATGGAAAACCCTTGGACATTGAAAGGAAAGCAGATTCTGCTGAGCATTCCTTATTATGAATGGGAAAAAATCGGCTTCAAAGTGAACGAAGCTCCAGCTGCTTTGATTAGAAATGGAAAAGTGATCATTACTTATTCAGCCAGTGCGACGGATGAAAACTACGCGATGGGACTGTTGTGGGCAGATGAGGATAGTGATTTATTGAATGGGTATTCTTGGCATAAGTTGAAGGAACCAGTCTTTTCAAGTTCTGAACAAAATTCCCTATACGGACCAGGACATAACTCCTTTACAGTCGATGAGGAGGGGAAACAAGATATCTTAGTGTATCATGCAAGACCAGAAAAAAATGATTACAGTAATCCTTTAGAAAATCCCAATCGACATGCGTATGTCCAACCGTTTACTTGGAAAAAAAATGGATTACCTGATTTTGGCGAACCCGGTGTAGTCAAAGGATAGATAAAAGAGAGGGAAAAAATGAATACAAAAAGAAAAATGCTCTGTTTAACCATGTCCGTTTTTTTTACTAGTTTATTTCTTGCTGGCTGTCAAACAGGAGATGCTGCTGAGCAACTTTCACAAAAGGAGTGGGAAACAACGACAAAAAATCGAGTGTCGATTCACGATCCATCGATTACTTCTATTCATGTTGGTGACCAAGAGCTGCTTTACGTATTTGGTTCGCATCTCGCCCAAGCGAAAACAGAAGATTTACAAACTTGGGAAGTGCCTTTCACTCACGAATATGAATCAATGGAAGACAATATGATCTATGGTAACACAAAAGAAAATCTAGCTGAGACTTTTGAATGGGCAGGCTACGATGATGCCGATTCACAAGGTGGTTACAGCCTTTGGGCACCAGATGTCATTTGGAATGCTGATTATGAATGGTCAAATGGAGACAAGGGAGCCTACATGCTCTACTACTCAGCTAGTTCTACTTGGCGGCGTTCAGCGATTGGATTGGCCGTAGCTAAAACGATCGAAGGACCCTATAGTTATGCGGATACCGTAATCTATTCTGGTTTTACAGAAAAAGATTCGACAGATGGTAGTGAACGCAATACCAACTATCAAAATACCCATTTGGCCAAATTGATCAAAGAGGGGAAAATCAGTGGGTTCAGTGAAAACTGGGCGATCGAAGATGGTCTGACGTATAACACCGATTATGCGCCAAACGCCATTGATCCAGCGTTGTTTTATGATGAAGAAGGGAAACTATGGATGACCTATGGTTCTTGGTCTGGCGGTATCTTTTTATTGGAAGTTGATCCAGTCACTGGAAAACCAATGTATCCTGGGGAAGATAGCACGACGGAAGATGGGCGTATCATTGATCGCTATTTCGGGATCAAGCTTTTTGGCGGCTATCATCAATCAGGAGAAGGTCCCTATATTGTATATGATGAGGAAACCGATTATTATTACCTATTCGTCACTTACGGTGGTTTAGCAGCAAAAGGTGGTTACAATATGCGACTGTTTCGCGCTGAAAAACCAGAAGGTCCTTACCTTGATGCCCAAGGAAATAGCCCAATCTTCGAACAAGGGGACCAAAATTCAAACTACGGCATCAAATTGATTGGCAACTACCAATTCTCGTTTCAACAAATGGGGTATCGAGCAGCGGGACACAATTCGGCGATCATCGATGAGAATGGTCAGTGGTCCTTGGTGTACCATACGCGCTTTAACAATGGAACCGAAGCCCATGAAGTGCGGGTCAACAGAATGTATATGAATGAGGAAGGCTGGCCAGTTCCAGCACCCTACGAGTATCGAGGCAATGAACAAGTAGCGGATGCTTTGACAGAAGATGACATTATCGGGCGCTATGAAATCATTAACCATGGTACCGACAATGGAACGACCATGCTAAAAACGCAGACGATCGAGCTTCAAAAAGATGGAAGCGTTACTGGTGACCTGACCGGAACTTGGACGTACGATGCGGGATACTTGGCATTGACTTTTGAAGAAGCTACCTTCAAAGGAATTTTATTAACTCAGGAAATAACAGAATTTGAGCAGCAAAAATTAACGTTCTCAACGATTGGCGATAATAATGAGTCCATTTGGGGAATCAAAGAATAGGAGTATAACAATGATGATTAACATTCAAAACACAAAATCAGGAACAACGATCAGCAAATATATCTACGGTCATTTTGCAGAGCATCTAGGCCGTTGTATCTATGAAGGATTATACGTTGGAGAAGATTCGCAGATCCCAAATAAAAATGGGATGCGAATCGATGTGGTTGAAGCACTGAAAAACATTCAAATCCCTGTGCTGCGTTGGCCAGGCGGCTGCTTCGCCGATGAATACCATTGGAAAGACGGGATCGGTCCTAAAGAAAACCGCAAAACGATGGTCAACACTCACTGGGGCGGCGTGACTGAAAACAATCATTTCGGAACCCATGAATTTTTTGAATTGATCAAGCAGCTGGAATGTGACGCGTATGTAAACGGCAATGTCGGCAGCGGAACGGTGCAAGAAATGTCGGAATGGGTGGAATACATCACGATGGATGGCATTTCTCCGATGGCTGATCTTCGCAGAGAAAATGGCCACGAAGATGCGTGGGAAATGAAATTCTTTGGCGTAGGAAACGAAAACTGGGGCTGCGGCGGCAATATGCGGCCAGAGTACTATGCGGATCTGTATCGCCGCTATCAAACCTATGTCCGCCAATACGGTGACAAAAAAATCTACAAAGTTGCTGGCGGAGCGAATGTCGCAGACTATCATTGGACAGAAACGCTGATGAAAAACGCCCATTGGTTGATGGACGGCCTAAGCTTGCACTACTACGTTCATCCGCAGGGCTGGGAAGAAAAAGGTAGCGCCTTGGAATTTGATGAGGCAGAGTGGCAAGTGACCTGTGAAAAAGCAGCCTACATGGATGAATTATTGACCCGCCACAGCGCGATCATGGACCAGTATGACCCAGAACAGCGTGTGGGAATCATTGTTGATGAATGGGGCACTTGGTTCTCAGCAGAACCTGGGACGAATCCAGGCTTCTTATACCAACAAAATACGATTCGTGATGCCATGGTCGCAGCGATCACCTTGAATATTTTCCATAAACATGCCAAGCGAGTGCATATGGCAAATATCGCACAAACCGTCAACGTCCTGCAGGCGATGATTTTGACAGATGGCGAACAAATGGTGAAAACCCCAAGCTATCATGTATTTGATTTGTACAAAGTCCATCAAGATGCTGAAACCATTGATAGCCATGGAACCAGCAGCGATACCATTACGTATACGATTTCGAAAAAAGAAGATACGATCCATCTATCGGTTTGTAATTTTGCTACCCAAGGCACGGAAGAATTATCCTTCTCCCTTGAAACAGCGATCAATGAAGTGAAAGAAGCTCGTTATATCGTGGGGGACAAAATGAACGCACACAATGATTTTGATCATCCTGAAGATGTGGTGATCCAAGACTTCACCGCTTACAATGTTGAAGAGAACAAAGTCAGCTTGCGGGTGCCAGCAATGAGTGTTCTAACGATCTCATTGACAGTCTGACCCATGACTTGTAAAGGGTGCGAAGTGAAAGATGCTGCTGCAGCAGCACAGGAAGACATTGAATCCTTGATTGCAGAACAACTTTCTTTAGAAAGCGACTTGGCTTCGCCGGAGATCGTCAGTAGGAGAATCGCTGTTTGTGAGGCTTGTCCATTGCGATTGAATCATACCTGTACCAAATGCGGCTGCTTTTATCGGTTTCGCGCAAACTTAGCTAAGAAAAACTGTCCTGCAGGAATGTGGGAACAAACAGGACAGCTCGTCAAGTAGCTGTCCTGTTTTTATAAAATAGCATAAATCAATTAGGAGATGAGGGAAGACATGACAGCGATCAATGGGGTTCATGATCCTACGATTATTGAACATGAAGGCACCTTTTATTTATATTCAACGGACACCCAACAGCCCAAAACGGCAGGTGTACCAATTCGTCGTTCAAAAGATTTGATCCATTGGCAATTTGAGAAACAGGCATTGTCAGAAATGCCTGAACCAGCAGTAAAATGGAGCAAAGCTCAAGGACTATGGGCACCGGAAGTTATCCGCTACAAGGACGAATTCCGTATGTATTATTCTGCTTCGACATTCGGCAGTACCACTTCTTTTATTGGCTTAGCTACAGCAACAGATCCTTTGGGCCCTTGGGAAGATCAAGGAGAGGTTGTTAAAACCAATGCTACTCTTGCACAGCATAACGCGATCGATGCCAATATTGCTTTTGACCGCTCGGGTGAACAGTGGTTTGTCTATGGTTCTTTCTTTGGCGGAATCTATATTGCTCCATTGAACAAAGAAACTGGAAAACTTCAAGAAAAGAGCTATGGTCAACGGATTGCTTTTCGTCCGAAAACAGTTGATACTGCTATTGAAGGCCCATTTATCTATTATCATCCTGAAACCGATTATTATTATTTGTTTGTTTCTTTCGACTCCCTTAACGATTCGTATAATATCCGTGTCGCCCGAGCAAAAGAAATTACAGGGCCATATCTGGACTGGCATGGTACGGCCATGACGGATCAAGAAAAGACGCCCACCGAAGTAGGGACTAAACTGTTGGGGAGCTATCAGTTCTCAGAAGAACCAGTTGTATACGCTCCTGGTCATAATTCGATCTTTACGCAAACCAATAAAGAAAGCTTCGTTGTGCATCATGCACGGAGAAAACCATTCAGTGACCAATTCCATTTACAGATACGTAAACTCTATTGGCTGGAATCAGGCTGGCCAGTAATCTCTACTTCAATCTATCAAGGAAGTATTTCACGAATGCCAGAGCAGGAAACTCTGTTAGGAAAGTGGGAAATCATCCAATTTGATCATGAATCTCAAGTTATATCTTCTCAGCTGCAAGAAATAACAGCATTAAAAAAAGAAGGACGAAGTTACTTGTGGGGAGAAAACGAATTTGTCCCATATTATGAGTACATCGACCAAAAAGAAAGGTTGTTTTTCTCTGGAATCAATGATCAAGGCGTAGCGTTTCTTGGTCGAAAAGTGTACGAAGAATAAAAAACAAGCAGCACAATGAGTAGGTTGCATTGTGCTGCTTATAAACGTATACTGCTGCCGGCTTTACTAAATATTGCCTTTTAATAATCGGACACCATGAGTAGGAACCTCAGCATCGGCAATTGTCTGTTCTTTTTGTTGCCATAACTCAGTGCCGCTTTTAATTGGTAGTAAAGCAGCGATCGATTTTGGGATGGTTTGCGTTTGATCAGAAACATTGAAAATGGCATAGTAGACTGCTGTGTCGCTCAACGCCTCCCAAATGATCCACTCTTGATCACGATAGAACTCTTTTTTCGTATGAATTCTTCGATACATTTCTAAGACTTCAGTATTCGTCAATAAACGTAAGGTAAAGGGATCGATGTCTGGTAAAGTACCACCGAACATCAATGGAGATTGGAAGATCGTCCATAAACTCATCAATAAGTATTGCTCGTCTTCCGTAAAACGTGTCCAGCTATCACCACCGCCACCATCAACTGCCCGAATGCCGATATGACCCAACGGCAGCATATCACAGTCAGGCCAGTTACCTGGACGAACGAAAGGTGCCCACTCTGCTGCTCGGTCAAACATGGCGTAAAGGGCGTCCCAATGATCCCAAAAGTCATCCGTCAAGCGCCACATATTGGCATGATTTTGAAAGAAACTACCATTTTTGAGGGCAGCTGGTCCGGGAGACAAAGAAAGGACGATCTCTCGACCGGATCGATCGATCGCACGGCGAATCGCTTTGATTTCTGCTTTATGGGCATCACCGTAAATTTTCGAATCGCCGATGTCATCCACCTTTATAAAGTCAACACCCCAAGAAGTATATAATTCGAGTAAAGAATCATAATAAAGCTGTCCTTCAGGCAATGAAACATCGACCCCATACATATCGGAATTCCAAGGACAGATTGAATTCATAGCAATGTCCCGTGCCCGTTTATCCGTTCCTTTGATCGGCGTATTTTGATGAACTGCTTGTCGTGGAATGCCGCGCATGATATGGATACCAAACTTCAGCCCTTTTTGATGCAGATAGTCACCAAGTTTTTTGAAACCAGCGCCATCTTTTGCTGAAGGGAAGCGGTTCTCAGCAGGAATCAAGCGAGAATAGTCGTCCATACACAACGGATAAAAATCATTATACCTTGTAGACTTTGCTTCTGGTTCGCTCCATTGAATATCCACGACGACATACTCCCAACCATAAGCTTTCAAATGCTCTGCCATAAAATCAGCATGGGCGATCACTTCTGCTTCGGTTACAGAAGCGCCATAGCAGTCCCAAGAATTCCATCCCATTGGGGGTGTTTGTGCAAAATGTAAAAAAGACATCGATTTCCTCCTAGTACGTTTTTCTTATAGTATAGTAAGCAATAAAAAAGAGAGGGAAAGTTTTGTCTACTAGAAATAAAAAAGAAAGAAATCGTCAACGAATAAAAAAGGAGTTGATCAATGGTGTTTCCACAAGAAACAAACTATGCGAAGATTACAGCATACTATAGTGTTGCCCTTGAGCGTTTTTCCATGGATCCACATCAACACCCAGCGTGTGAGATCATGTTTGTGACCAAAGGGAAGTGTAAGATAAAGGTGCAAGATCAAGTAATTGTTCTGGAAAGAAATGATTTCGTTTTCATAAATGCGTTTGTGGAACACGCCTTACTCGTTGAAGGAGATTCCTGCACATTACTGAATATTGAATTTCTTCTAAGTGAGACACCGTCCGCCCTTTGTGTTCGTGATGTTTTTGCACACATCAAAGGAAATGTACAATTGAATGAGCCTTACGCGAAAAGTCGCGATGTCCGCCAATTTGGACAAGCGATCAAGTCATTGCTGCAGCTGCTAATGATCGATGATACTCAAGAGCAATCGTCTGCTGAACGGCAATTTACGATCGAGCTCTTGTTTAAGCGGATGCTGATGGAATTAGCCTTTTCATTACGTACGAAAGAAACCAAACGGGGCAATTGCTATGTGAACGCTGCGATCGACTATATTCAACAGCATTTTGATGAAGATATTCAAGTCCCCCAAATCGCAGCGGCGGTGGGGATTACGAAAGCCTACTTGCATAAACTCTTTCATGAGCAACTGGGAGTGACGGTCAACCATTTTCTCACCAGTGAGCGTCTGAAACAGGCAGCATTTTTACTAAGCAATAGTCAGCTGCCAATCGTCGAAATTGCCGCTCAAGCAGGATTCAACAGCAGGCAGCACTTTACCAATACCTTTAAACAGAAAAAAGGCATGAGTCCTAAAGCCTACCAGCTCTTATATAAGCAAACGATCAAAGAGGAGGCAGGGCAACATATCACAGGAGATGATCCGAACTTTTTATTAATGAAGTAAATATGAATTGAATGATCAAGCATAAAAAAGTAAAAGAACAGGAGAACGTAATGAAAGAATTCGCATTAAACAAGATCCAGCTCACGGACGAGTTTTGGCAAGGATACCAAGAGATTGTTCGCAAAGAAACGATTCCTTACCAATACCAAGTCCTAAATGATGAAATCGATGTAGATGTTCAAGCAGAACGGGAAGATCCCAATTTGCCAGCTGGGAAAAGCCATGCCTTGGCGAATTTTCGCATCGCTGCAGGGCAAATGGAAGGGGAACATTTTGGCTGGTTTTTCCAAGATAGTGATGTCTACAAATGGATCGAGTCAGCTGGGTATAGCTTGTTAAATACTAGCGATCCGCAATTGGAAAAGACAGTAGATGAAGTGATTGACTTAGTTGCTGCGGCACAAGAAGCGGATGGCTACTTAAATACCTTCTTTCAATTGACCCGACCGAAGTTAAAATACCGTCAGTTGTATTTCAGTCATGAACTTTATTGTGCCGGGCATTTAGTCGAAGCGGCTATCGCTTATGATCAAGCGACAGGCAAGGATAAATTACTGACCGTGGCAGAGAAAAATATCGCCAATATTTGCACGCATTTTGGGCAGGAGCCTGGAAAAATTCAAGGTGCTGATGGCCACCAAGAGATCGAATTGGCGCTGGTGCGTTTGTATGAATACACTGGTAAACAAACCTATTTGACATTAGCAGATTTCTTTCTTGAGGTACGTGGGGAAGATCCTGCCTTTTACGAAAAAGAAATCTTGAAAAACCAAGCGGATGGCTTATCAGATGAAATGCCAAGGGTAGACCTCACTTATTTACAAGCCTACGATCAACCTAAAAAGCAGCATGAAGCCAAAGGTCATGCGGTACGAATGCTGTATATGGCAAGCGGGATGGCAAAAGTCGCCCAGCATACCCAAGATCAAGAATTAATCGATGCTTGCGAAGCGATTTGGGAAGACATCGCCTATAAGAAAATGTATGTGACCGGGGGCGTCGGCTCAACCGTTCACGGGGAAGCCTTTGTCGGTCCCTATGATTTGCCGAATGATACGATGTATTGTGAAACTTGTGCAGCTATTGCATTGGTCCAATTTTCTTTTGAGCTGTTCAAACTAACCAATGAACCGAAATATTTAGCAACGATGGAACGAGCGTTGTATAATAGCGTTCTTTCTGGTGCGGAAATTGACGGCAAACACTTTTTCTACGTGAATCCTTTGGAGGTCAATCCCCAACGAGATCAGGAAAATCCTGGCAAAGGCCACGTCAAAGCTCAACGACCTGATTGGCTCGGTTGTGCGTGTTGTCCGCCGAATTTTGCGCGGATGGTCGCTTCGCTGCAGCGCTTGGTTTACACTTGCGATCAAGAGAAGCTTTACGTGAATTTATTTGTAGCAAGCCGTTTAGAAGAACCTGACCAATTTACGTTTGAACAAACGGGCGGGTTTCCTTTTACAGAGGACCTCACGATTCGCTATCAAGGCATTTCAAAGACGCTCATCATCCACAAACCTAACGGACTAAGTAAGTTTCAAATCGAGAGTGAACACGAATGGCAGGAGACGAACGAGGCAATCATCTTTGAGGCAGTCGAAAACGTGACGGCCAATATCCGTTTTGAACAACCATTGCAAATCCTGCGTGCGAATCCTCAAGTTATTCAAGCTATCAATCAAGTCGCATTGCAACGTGGCCCCTTCGTGTATTGCATAGAAGAAGCCGACAATGGTCAAGCACTCTGGCGTTGCCGCATCGACCCACAGGCGCTGGAGGCGACCTTTTCGAAAGAGGATACGTTGTTGCCAACTACTTTACGTTTGGCGATCAAAGGCTACCAAAGCGAAGAATGGTCGGGAACAACCCTTTACGAAGAACGAGCGGAAACGGTCATACCTCGTACGTGGCAACTGATCCCATACCATTTATGGGGCAATCGGGGCATAGGCGAAATGCGCGTTTGGCTGCCGCTCGTTGGAAAGAAGTAAGAAGTAAGCAGGGCCAAAGAGCTTCCCAAAAAGGAGGCTCTTTTTTTCTAAACTCAACCTTCTTGGATTTGTTGCATGATTTCTTTAATTTGTTCCTATATTCCTACCTTTGAAAGCGTTATCGTTTTAGTATAGGAATGTTGGCGGGTTTATGTAAAACAAGGAGGAAGAAGTGTGACAAGGAAAATCAGTAAAGTTGGCGTATCTTTGTTGGTATTGGCAGCGGCAACGGCAATCGGCGGCTGCACCCAAAGTGAGGCGAAGACAACGGGAAAAGTCGTTTACCAGGAAACAGCCAAAAGTACGTTGGAAAAAGCGATGGACAATCAACCGGAGTCGTCTTATTGGTTCCCAGAGGATTTGTTGGCATGGTCTTTTGAAAAAGATCCAGATGCGAAATACAATACCAGCGTTGTTCCATTAGCGCAGCGGGCAGCTAAAGAGACGTTGCCGAAGATGAATGACACGCAAACGGCAGAAACCAAAGTCGTGGCGCTTTCGATCATGAATAGCAGTACGAGCGGCAATGCACCACGAGGGATCAATACCTTTGATGCCAATGTCTTTTCTTATTGGCAATACATCGATCAATTGGTTTATTGGGGCGGCTCTTCTGGCGAAGGGATCATCGTACCGCCAAGTCCTGATGTGACAGATGCTGCTCATAGGAATGGCGTGCCGGTTTTAGGAACGATCTTCTTTCCGCAAACTGCCCATGGTGGGAAGCTGGAATGGCTAGATACGTTTTTAGCTAAGGATGAGGACGGCAATTTCCCGATCGTAGAAAAAATGATCGAAGTTGCCAATAGGTATGGCTTTGATGGCTGGTTCATCAATCAAGAAACCGATACGGCGGTCACTAGTTTTGATGATGCAGCGGAAGGTGTCGAACAATCGGGGACTGATGGTAAAGGACTAAATGAAAGCCACGCCAAAGCGATGCAAGAATTGATCGCCCAATTCAAAGAACAAGCCGACGAGCATTTAGAGATCATGTGGTATGATTCTATGACGAGTGATGGGAAAATGGATTGGCAAAACGCGTTGACGGATAAGAACAAAGCCTATTTGGTGGATGCAGAGATGAACCCATTGGCAGATAGTATGTTCTTGAATTTCTGGTGGACCACTGACAAACTGGCGGACAAGGAGCTGTTGAAGGCCTCCAATGAAAAAGCCCGTGAAATCGGTGTCGATCCTTACGATCTTTTTGCTGGGATCGATGTGCAAGAAAATGGCTATGCAACGCCTGTACGCTGGGATCTGTTTACGGATGAAAAAGGCGTTCCTTATACCTCATTGGGCCTGTATGTGCCTAGCTGGACCTATTCTTCTGCTAGTACGCCGGATGATTTCCAAAGCAAAGAGAATGCTTTTTGGGTCAATAACACGGGCGATCCTCGGGAAAGCCAGCTGCCAGAAGCGACAGAGTGGCCTGGAATCTCCACATATGCCCTGGAACAGACCGCTATCACAGAGCTGCCTTTTGTGACGAATTTTAGTCTGGGGAATGGCTACAACTATTTTATCGACGGAGAAAAAGTGTCCAGCCGCAATTGGAACAACCGAAGCTTGCAAGCTGTTTTGCCGACCTATCGTTGGGTCTTTGACCATGGAAAAGACAATGATTTGGCTGTATCAATCAATTATGCGGATGCCTACAATGGCGGAAATGCACTGAAACTACGTGGACAGATGACAAAAGGCAGTACCAGTCACATGGCATTGTATCAGACAGCATTTCCTGTGACGAAAAAGACGAAGCTGACGACGACTGTCAAAGCAACGGTACCGACAACTCTTGATTTGGTCGTGACCTTAGCCGATGGTTCGACACAAACAATCAAAGGAGACAAAGAGGTCGCAACAGACTGGACGACGATCACCTACTCATTGAAAGACATCAAAGGAGAAGTGACAGCGATCGGTTATGACATAACCACGAAAGAAACCAGTGATGTCTATGAATTGAATTTAGGGCAATTAACGATCGGAGATCAGAAAGCGGAGAAATTCGCTGCCGAAGCATTGACGGTTGAGGATGTGCTCTTTGATGAAGAAGAGGGCAACTATGCGGGTGTCCGTTTAACGTGGGAAGCTGCCAAGGACAAGACAGCTGCGGTTTATGAGGTCTACCAATTGAACGATGACGGCTCACGCTCTTTCTTAGCAGCTACGCCAGCAACCAACCACTATTTGAATGCCGTTGAACGACCAAAAGGGACGAGAACCAAGTTCGCGGTGGTGGCAGTGGATCGCTATGGCAATCGCGGCAAGCTATCCGATACGGTGGAGATCACTTGGCCGAACAATCAGCTGCCAAAAGCAGCCTTTACAGCCTCTAAAACCTTAGCGGCACCGGGGGAAACGATCACCTTCACGAATACCTCATCTGCGAATGCCGAAGCATTTGAATGGACGTTTGAAGGCGGCGATATCACCAGCAGTACAGAAGAAAATCCCCAAGTGACCTATTCGGAACCAGGTACCTACAAAGTCACGCTTGTTGCCAAAAACGAAGCAGGAGAGACCCCTCTGGAAATGGCGGGATTGATCACGATTTCTGCTGATGCGCCGAAAGAGTTGCTGCTGCTTTCAAAAGATGCCGAAGCAACTGCTTCATCGTTTGTCAATGATGCCGAAGCACCGGCTTTTGCCCTCGATGGTGATTTGAGTACGAAGTGGTGTGCGACAGGCAATGCGCCTCATGAGTTGATGATCGATCTCGGTCGACCACAAACGGTCAGTGAAGTACGCCTCGCTCATGCGGAGGCTGGTGGAGAAGGTCCAGACATGAATACGCGGGCGTATACGGTGCTCATCAGTGAAGATGGCAAAGACTATGAGCCAGTTTCACGAACGTTGAAAAATGAAGCTGGCACTAGCACCAATACGTTTGCCGTCAAGAAGGTGCAATATGTAAAAATCAGTATCGATAAACCAACACAAGGAGCAGACTCAGCAGCCCGAATCTATGAAGTCGAAGTATACGGAATGGATAAATAGCGAAAAGAGCAGGGCGTTAACCCTAAGAAGGGAAGCGACTGAAGCGATACTTTACTGAAAAATGACCGAACCAAAAAAGCCGTTGCGACCAATAAATGGTCACAACGGCTTTTGCTTTTTCCCAATAAATTTAGCGTGACGTACGGCTGGCTGGATCTAAGCGGCGTTCAATAAAGCTCAACCCAAGATCCGTAATGATCGCCATCAAGGCAGTTGGTAAAGCACCGGCTAAGATGATCGATGCACCATCCGTCGCATTGGTTCCACGGATGATGATGTCCCCCAGTCCACCAGCACCAACGAAAGCCCCAATAGCGGTGATACCGATCGCCACGACTAAGGCGTTTCGAATCCCTGCCATGATCACCGAAACAGACAATGGCAATTCGATCATATACAATCGTTGCCAGCTAGTCATCCCCATCCCTTTGCCGACATCTAACGTATTGCGGTCGACTTGGCGCATGCCGGTATAGGTATTTTTGATGATCGGTAACAAAGAATAAAGGAAAATCGTTAAAATCACGACATTCACACCTAAGCCCATGCCGATCATTAAAATCGAGATCATCGCTAAAGATGGAATCGTCTGGATGATATTGGCGAAACGAATCACCCAATCTGCCAAACGCATTTTTTTAGAAATCAAGATCCCGATTGGAATGCCGACGATCGAGGCAAAAAGTACCCCGTAGATTGAAATCAAGAAGTGACGAATGAACTGGGCAAAAACATAGCCGCCATTTTCTTGAAAATAGAAAAGAAATTGTTGGAATAAATTCATGTCTGCCATTTCGTCACTCTCCTTCGAAGTAATTATTTTCTTCTAAGAAACGTTCGGCAACTACCGTTGGTTCTAGAAGGTCATTATCCACTTGGTAATTCAATTCTTGCATTTTTTCGGTATCGATTTTGCCTGCTAATTTGTTCAGGGCATCGCCGATTTCAGGTGTTTCTTTCAATAATTTGTCATCGACGATCGGTGCGGCATCATAAGGCGGGAAGAAGTTTAGATCATCTTCTAGCATCACGAGATCGTAACTGCCGATCCGGCCGTCGGTTGAGTACCCTAAAACGATATCCATTTTTCCGTTATCAACAGCATCATAAACGAGACCGATCTGCATCGGTAGGATATTTTGGAAAGAGAACCCATAGGCTTTCTGGAAGCCATCGTACCCATCACCGACCCGTGTGATCCACGCGGTATCGACCCCTGCAACTAATTGATCTGCGACATCTTTCAAGTCACTGACTTTTTCCAATCCGTATTTTTCGGCAGTGTCTTTTCTGACAAGAAAGACATATGTGTTATCAAAGCCGTATGAAGGGAACCAAGTCTGTTGGTACCGTTGCTCAAATTCTGATTTGACTTTGTCAAAGGCGGCTTGCGGATCAGATTCTGGCTCCAACC
This sequence comes from Enterococcus sp. OL5, assembly GCF_006491895.1. NCBI lineage: Bacteria > Bacillati > Bacillota > Bacilli > Lactobacillales > Enterococcaceae > Enterococcus > Enterococcus sp. OL5. The sequence goes on along the minus strand of NZ_VHIL01000013.1, from coordinate 110,355 downwards.
CTAACGTCGTGGTCAAGTCAGTTCCTGTGTAGCGGGCAGCTGAGATCGACGCATCGCCATTCATCATCGCTTGGTGATTGATGGTCGTTGTTGCTAAGTTGTTAATGACGGTTGTGTTTTTATCCGTATAGTGTTCGACCATACCGGCAACCACCGCGCCAAGAATTTGGGCTTCGGAAGTGATCCCACCTGTGATCGCCACGGTATTCTCATCAGAAGTCGATGCTAAACCGGGAAAGGAACAGCCGGACAGTAAAGCGACACTTAAAGAAAACAACAGCGCTAATTTTGAAGTTTTTTTCATTACGCATCCCCCCTTAAGGCAGCTGGTGTTAGTTTGTTTTCTAACAAACCCAACAACCAGTCAGCTAATAAAGCAAAGATCGTCACTGGAATCGTCCCAGCAAAAATCAAAGGCGGTTGGTAGTTGTTTAGTCCGCTAAAGATCAAATCACCAAGTCCACCGGCACCGATGTAAGAAGCCAAGGTAGCCCAGGCTAAAACATACACGGCCGATAAGCGGATCCCTGCCATGATCGTTGGGATCGCTAGGGGTAATTCCACACTAATGATCGACTGTAAGTTGGTCATTCCCATCCCTTTGGCAACATCGCGGTAATTCCAATCGACTTTTTTCATTCCAATGTAGGTATTTCGCAAAATCGGCAACAAGGAATAAATGAAAAGAGCGACGATAGCAGGGACTTTTCCGACACCTAAAATCGGGATCATCAATGCCAATAGTGCCAAAGAAGGCACGGTTTGCAACGCACTGGTGATGCCGATCACGATCGTTGCTGCTTTGGGGAAACGGGTCAAGATCACACCGATCGGTACGGCAACAAGAATCCCTAAGAGCAAAGCCGCAAAAGAGATATACAAATGTTCAAGACTTTTGGTGACCAATTGGCCGCCATATTCATTAAAGAAGCTTTGCATGCGCTAGACCTCCTCAGTTTCTTCAGGTTTCGCCGACTCAATGGCTTCCATGATCGATGGCTCATCGCCCCAAATCACGTCATAAACGATATCAACTAAGGAAGCACGGGTCAAAATCCCAACTAAATGTTTGTCGGCATCTACTACTGGGACATATTTTAAGCCGCGTTTTAAGATGCGTTGCAAGGTATCCCGCAACAAGGCGGTTTCGCGAACGAAAAAGACATCTTTGTTCAAGATATCGCCGACACTAGTAACTTTGCCACGGTTGCGGTCGATGGATTCGACATCGATGTAGCCTTTTAGCACGTTGCTATTGTCGGTAACAAGCAAGGTATCGACCCGTTTTTCCCGCATCAAGTGAATCGCTTCTTGTATGGATTTTTCTGGTGTGATAGCGATCGGGGTATTTAACATTACGTCTTTGACTGGCGTCGTGTCAGGTTTTGCTTGTAACAAGCGGTCTTCACCGATCAATTCTTCCACAAACGGTGTTGCTGGGTGTTGCAGAATATTTTCTGGTGTATCAAATTGAATGACTTTTCCTTCACTCATGATCACGATACGGCTAGCAAGCTTCAATGCTTCGTCCATATCATGGGTAACGAAGACGACGGTTTTTCCAAGCCGTTCTTGCAAGTCTTTAACCAAATCTTGTAAGGAGTCACGAGTGATTGGGTCTAGTGCGCCAAAAGGCTCATCCATTAAAATGACATCTTGGTCAGCTGCCAAGGCACGGACAACACCGATCCGTTGCTGTTGCCCTCCAGACAATTCGTTGGGGTAACGGTCGAGCATTTCTCGTGGCAATTCCACTAAGTCGATCATGCGCTCGGCAGTTTTGTTGCGTTCTTCTTGGCTGACTTTTAACAATTTTTGAACCAATGTGATGTTTTCCCGAATCGTCATGTGAGGCATCAAACCGATGCTTTGGATCACATAGCCGATTTGACGGCGTAACTCCACTGGGTTGATCTCTGTAACGCTTTTTCCATTGATCAAGATTTTTCCTTTAGAAGGATCCGTCATACGGTTGATCATCCGCATACAAGTCGTCTTTCCGCTACCACTTGTCCCGATGAAGCAAATGAATTCGCCTTTTTCAAAGGAAAGATTCACATCTTCAACAGCGACTTTACCACCTTTGTAAATTTTGGATACCTGCTGAAACTCAATCATGATGTCACCTCTATTTTTATTTAAGCAATCTGAATAATGGCTTATAATCTGTACTAAGTATGCCGAAAAGTCACGTGTTATTCAAATAATCTGCCCATTTTTTTCATAATTGTATAGACAAAAACGAAAATAGCGCCATAAGCAAGTCCAAATTAAGGAGCGATGCATAGAGAAAAGAAGCAGCGAAAATATGTCGTTATTTTTCATTGGGAAAAGGGGTGCTTTTTTGCTGAAGGCCTTAGCAGCAGTCTCTTTATTTTTTTCTAAGAAAGGGCAGAATTAAAAGCTGTTTTTTCAATTTTTATAAAAACATGCTAGAATAGAGAAGAATTTAGGGAAAGAGAGGAACAACATGCTTACAACTGAAGATTTTGATTTTGACTTACCGGAAGAACTGATCGCTCAAACGCCATTAAGTGATCGCTCAAGTTCCCGTTTATTAGTGGTTGACCGCGAGACTGGCAAATTTGAGGACAAGCACTTCTATAACATCATTGATGAATTGGAACCAGGGGATGCCTTGGTGATGAATGATACGCGGGTATTACCAGCTCGTATCTATGGCGAAAAACAAGAAACAGGTGCCCATCTGGAAATCCTTTTACTGAACAATATTGAAGGGGATACGTGGGAAACCTTGATCAAGCCAGCCAAAAGAGCCAAAGTCGGCACGAAGATCACCTTCGGCGACGGACGATTAGAGGCAGTGGTGGAAGAAGAGCTCGATCACGGCGGCCGGATCATTCGTTTTCAATACAAAGGAATCTTTTTAGAGATTCTGGAATCGCTTGGCGAAATGCCGTTACCGCCTTACATCAAAGAACGGCTAGAAGACCCAGACCGCTATCAAACGGTTTATGCCAAAGAAAACGGCTCAGCGGCCGCACCAACTGCCGGCTTGCATTTTACCCCAGAATTGCTAGAGCAGATTGCAGCGAAAGGCGTCAAGCTGGTTTATCTGACTTTGCACGTTGGTTTAGGAACGTTTCGTCCAGTCAGTGTCGATAATATCGCTGATCATGAGATGCACAGCGAATTTTACCGTTTGACAGAAGAAGCTGCCGCACAATTGAACGAGGTTCGGGCAAATGGTGGCAAGATCGTTGCAGTCGGAACGACTTCGATCCGTACATTAGAAACCATTGGGACCAAGTTTGATGGGCAAATCAAAGCCGATAGTGGGTGGACGAGTATTTTTATCACGCCAGGCTATCAGTTTAAAATCGTGGAAGCTTTTTCTACCAACTTCCACCTACCAAAATCAACCTTAGTGATGTTAGTCAGTGCCTTTGCAGGACGCGACCTAACACTTTCTGCCTACCAGCATGCCATCGATGAGCGATATCGCTTCTTTAGCTTTGGCGATGCGATGTTCTTAAAATAAACAAAAAAACTGAGCGACGTAAGCGGCTCTTTAAGTTGAATCAATTTCTCAACTTTTAGAACTGCTTTTTTTGTCGCCCAGCTTACTACTAGAGGAAGGTATAAGTGGTGGTCGCTTTTTGTGGTCCATGCAAAGCAATGTTTCTCGAAAATTTGTTTTCATTTACAAACTTACACATGTTTCGTGTATTCCGATACAAAATGAGACGTATCATTTTTCGATATGGAAATGTTCGATCCTTGTTACGTTTTTCTTCTTGTTACTTTACACGTTTGGTACTAGGTGAAACTTGTACGTTCAACAACTTTTAGTAGATTGAGTTTGCGATATTTACGAAAACCACCAACAGAGTTGCTACCTTCCTTACACTTATACTATAACACGAAAAGGAAGCGTTTGCAAAAGAAAACGATTCTTTTCTTCAAAAAAAAAGACCGGCGAACCGATCTTTTAAGCAAGTGCTCGTTTAGGCAGATTGTCATAGAATGCTGCTTTGGTTGCACTGATGTATGGCGTCAACCATAAGTAGCCAATTCCTGCTGTCATGATGGCCAAAATGTGCCAGCCGATGAAGCTCAGATCAAGGATGAACAGTTGACCTTTGTAGCCTTTCATTAAATGACGGCTACCTGTGATGCAGCTGAGAAAATCTGGCCGCATGCCCGTTTCTTCATAGGTATCATAAAAGACAAAATATGCTTGAGAATAAGAATAAGCTTTAATGATCCCAGGAATGATAAACAGGAACGTCCACAACGTCGTGAAAATAGTCGACAGAATATAGATGACGATGATCCCTAACACGAAAGCGCCACTGAAGCCGCGAAAGACATCAGAAAAAGGCTGGATCGATTGCTTCTTACCGCGTAAAATGTCAAGGAAAGTCCAAGAGATCCCAGCACCGAATAAGGCAGAAAATAGACCGCTGATCAAACCGCCACCACTGCCGCTGCCACTTCCTCCTGCGGAATTGACTGCGTCAGTGGAACCAAGATCATTAAACATACCGCTTTGATACAATGGAATAACAGCAAGAACGATAATGACGAGTGCGATAGCGATCGAGATCAAAGTCGGTACAATACACATCAAAACACTGTCTTTCCAGCGGCCTCTCAGGATTGCTTTTGCTTCTGCTTTTAGTTCTCTATTTGATTTCATTTCAAAAAACCTCCCTTCAATATAAATAACATGATAGCAAACTTTCGCTAAATCTTCAAAAAAAAGTAATAGATGTTTCGCATAACTAGGAGAAAATACTCTTAGTTTCTTTAAACTTCCTTGCAAAATGTAAGGGCAACCCTTATCATAGATAGCGTTGCACAGTTAATTGAGTTTAGAGAGAAAGTAGGGAAATGAATGACGGAACCAGCCATTCGTTATCGTCTGATAAAGAAAGAAAAGCATACCGGTGCCCGTTTAGGCGAACTGATCACGCCTCACGGAACCTTTCCAACGCCAATGTTCATGCCAGTCGGCACATTAGCAACGGTTAAAACCCTTGCCCCTGAAGAGTTGAAAGAAATGGGTGCAGGCGTCATTTTAAGCAATACCTATCACTTGTGGTTGCGTCCAGGAGAAGACATTGTTGCAGAAGCAGGCGGCTTACATAAATTTATGAATTGGGATCAACCGATCTTAACAGATTCAGGTGGTTTCCAAGTCTTTTCATTAGCCGAAATGCGCAACATCGTCGAAGAAGGTGTCCATTTCAAAAACCATTTGAATGGGTCGAAAATGTTTTTATCTCCTGAAAAAGCGATTGATATCCAAAACAAATTAGGATCAGATATCATGATGAGTTTTGATGAGTGTCCGCCATTTGATGAAAGCTATGACTACGTCAAAAAATCGGTGGAACGGACGTCTCGCTGGGCAGAACGTGGCTTGAAAGCTCATGCCAATCCAGATCGTCAAGGCTTGTTTGGGATCATTCAAGGTGCAGGCTTTGAAGACTTGCGCAAGCAAAGTGCCCAAGACTTGATTAGTATGGACTTCCCAGGGTATTCTATCGGCGGCCTGTCAGTTGGCGAACCAAAAGCGGAAATGAATCGCGTGTTGGAATTTACGACCCCTTGGATTCCAGAAAATAAACCACGTTACCTAATGGGCGTTGGGGCAGCCGACTCCTTGATCGATGGCGTGATTCGCGGTGTCGATATGTTCGACTGCGTTTTACCAACACGGATCGCAAGAAACGGTACCTGTATGACTTCAAAAGGTCGTTTAGTCGTGAAAAATGCGCAATATGCCCGTGACTTTCGACCAATTGACGAGAAGTGTGATTGCTATACATGTAAAAACTATTCTCGTGCGTACATCCGCCACTTGATCAAATGTGATGAAACCTTTGGTATGCGTTTGACGTCTTACCACAATGTCTACTTCTTATTGAATCTGATGAAAAATGTCCGTCAAGCCATCATGGACGACAACTTGTTGGAGTTCCGTGAGCATTTTATTGAAGAGTATGGGTTCAACAAGGAAAATGCGAGGAATTTCTAACATTCTCTACTAAAATGGTGGGAATAATAGAGGAATTCTGATAAAGTATCTTATAGAAAGAAAATAAATCGAGGTGAAAAAAATGGCACAATCTTTACCAATGCTCTTTATGCTGGTTGCTTTAGTGGCAATGTGGTTCTTTATGAGTCGTTCACAAAAGAAACAACAGCAAGAGCGTAAAAATCTTTTAGAAAATATGAAAGCTGGCGATGAAGTCGTAACCATCGGCGGACTCCACGGCGTTCTTTCTGAAGTCAACACAGAAAAAAGCACCGTGATCATCGACTGTGAAGGAATTTTCTTAGAGTTTGATCGTTCAGCGATCCGCACAGTGAAACCTGGAACTGTTGCATCCGTTGAGACACAAATCGAACCAGCTGATGTCGAAGACGCAACGAGCATCCAAGACGAAACCAAAGAATAAGCACAAACGCACCGTCGCTTTCTCAGAAGCGATGGTGCGTTTTTTTAGTAGTCGGACAGTTTCTAAAATAAAACAAGCACCGCAGCAAAACAGAGATCGCTCGTTTTGCTGCAGTGTTTTGATTGCCTTCGCTACTCGATCGGAATCAGTTTCTTTGACACTTGTTTGCCTTGATCTTTTGGCAACGTCAATTTCAAAATTCCTTCAGCGTAAGAGGCTTTGATTTCATCCTCTTTGACGTTTTCTAACAGGTATTGTCGCCGAACGCTTGTCAAGCTGCGCTCGCTGCGAACCAGACGTCCTTTTTCATCTTCGGTCGCATGATCCGTCTGGTGTTGTCCCGTAATCGTTAAAACCCCATTCTCATAGGTTACTTGAATATTTTCCTTAGGGATGCCAGGCAGTTCTGCTTCAACGAGAAATTCCTTGTCATTCTCGTGAATATCGGTTTTGATCAGGTTCGATGGAAACCCATCAAAAAAACTGCGGCCAAAATCTTCAAAGAAATCAAAAGGTGTCATACTGTATGAATCTGAGCGGCGTGGCACAATCTCATGTGTCATAAGAATCATCCTTTCTTTATTCTTTTGTTTTTACACTTTTTATTTTATTCATTTTTTAGCGAATTTCAAGTGATTTACTCGCTTTAAAAAAATCTTAAAAAACCTTTTATACCAACGTTTTACTCCTTGATTTTGGCGTTTTTTTACATTGCTTTGTTTCCATTTCTGCCTTCATTTCTCCTGCTTTTTTCGCGTGACAGTATATACTTAATGATATATACTAAAAGCGAAGTGGAGGAGGAAAAACATGGCACGTTATAGAAAACGAATGCTTGTTGCTTTGATCTATGCATTGTTGTCGTCGATTGCTTTAAATCTCTTTTGGCTGCCGGGAAATATTTATGCGAGTGGGATCACTGGTTTGTCGCAATTGTTGTCGCAGCTTTTAGACGAGCAGTTGAATCTGCAGCTTTCGATCCCGCTTTTGGTGCTTTTTTTTAATGCGCCATTGTTAGCGGTTGCTTGGGTCAAAATCGATCGAGAATTTACCATCATGACGGTTTGTACCGTCGTCCTGTCTTCTGTTATGATGAAGGTGGTACCGGTCATTGCTTTAACGACCGATCCGGTGATCTGTGCCGTGTTCGGCGGATTGCTGCACGGGGTGTCGGTGGGCTTGACATTGAACGACGATTTTTCAACGGGTGGGCTTGATATTTTAGGGATTTTAGTGAAAAAAGCCACTGGTAGAAGTATCGGCAGTTTCTTTATCGGCTTCAATGTCAGTTTGCAGCTAGCAGCCGGGCTGATCTTTGGCTGGCCCTATGCTTTTTATAGTGCCATTTCCTTCTTCATCAGTGGGCGGATGGTCGACTACGTCAACCTGAAGCAGCGGCGTGTGCAGCTGCTGGTCGTTACAGAAAAAGCAGAACCCGTCATTACGACGCTGCAATGTGCCTTGCAGCGAGGCATCACGGTCATCAACGATGTCGAAGGTGGATTTGATCATCAACAGAAAAAACTATTATTACTTGTCATTTCCCATAGAGAACTCAAGACCGTCGAAGGCATGATCCAAGGAATCGATGAACAAGCGTTTGTCAGTGTTTCTTCTGGCGTCAGTGCCAATCGATCGTTTTATGAATGGTAGCAAAGTGAAAGAAAGTAGGAGAGACGTTGAAAAAACAAGCAGTATTTCAAGAAGTTGCCCAGCAGATTGCGCAACGGGTTCATGAAGGTAAGTACGTGACGAGCCAAAAACTTCCTTCCGATTATGATTTAGCAGAGGAATTTCAGTGCAGCCGTTTAACGGTGCGCAAAGCCATCGATCTATTGATTGGCCAGAATTTGTTGGTGAAAGAAAAAGGCAAAGGAACCTATGTCATGAAACAGCCCAAGATCCAAAGCGGCTCCGGCGGCCTTCAAAGTTTTACTGAAACTGCAAAGGTCCAAGGGAAAAAGACCCGTACGGAAGTTCTGCATATCGAAACCGTCAAAGAGCTCCCGATAGAGATTGGTCAGTTGTTTGGTGATTACGCCAAGGAACCGATCGTTTATTTGGTGCGCTTGCGTTACTTTGATGATGAGCCGATGACGGTGGAAAATCTTTACGTACTGAAACGCTATCTGCAAGAAGGCACCGCAGAACTCACGAAAGCTCAATTAGAGTCGTCTTTATATCAAGTCATTGAAGCCAACATCGAGATTGGTTATTCCCATCAAGAGGTGGAAGCTGTGAAAAGTCCTGCCGATATTGCGAAACTTTTACAGGTGCCTCAAGAGGAACCGATGCTTTTGGTCCATTCGATGACCTATTCCGCATCAGCCAAACCGATCTTATACGATACATCCTATTACCGAGCAGACAAATATACCTTCAAAAATACATTAGTTCGTCAAAAATAAAATCAATCCTTTAGAGGTGAAGACAGTGGATCCACTCACAGCAAGTATTGAAGCCAATTGGTCAGAATTTCTCACGCTTTTGAGCGAAGTGATGCAGATTGCAAGCGTCAAAGGTGAGCCGGCGCCCCATGCGCCTTATGGCAAGGGACCACGAGAAGTGTTAGCATACGTCATGGAAAAAAGCGCAGCATACGGGTTTCAAACAACGGTCATTGATGATGCAATCGGCTATGCCCATTGGGGACCAACGGATACCGACTATATCGGTGTGTTAGGACACTTGGATGTCGTGCCGGCAGGTTCTGGCTGGAGCTATCCACCGTTTGCACTAACTGAAAAGGACGGCAACTTTTATGGCCGAGGGATTTTAGACAACAAAGGCCCAATCATCAGCTGTTTGTTTGCCATGAAATTGTTGAAAGACCTTGGTCATCAACCGCAATTACCGCTGCGGATCATTTTCGGTACAGATGAAGAAAGCGGTATGTCGGATATCCCGCATTATCTAGCGGCTGAGCAGCCACCGCGTTTTGGTTTTACGCCAGACTGCAAGTACCCAGTGGTTTACGGCGAACGAGGTGTCGTCAATGTGCAACTTGATTTTCCGTTGCCCGCCCAAGAACAGCAGCTGTTAGCGGCGTTTTCTGGCGATCAATTCCGCGATCATGTGCCAGACCACCTATCGGTAACCATAGGCAGCCAGTCCTTTGAAGCACTAGGCAAACGCTCCCCTAGCAATGCCCCTGAGCTAGGGGACAATGCCATTACAAAGCTTGCCCAGCAAGCAGCACCGCAACTAGCGGCGACACCGTCCTTGCAAGCAGCTTTGCAGTGGATCGCCCAAAGTTTTCACCAGCAGCACTATGGCGAAGGCGTTGATTTGGTACTAGAAGATGCTGATTCAGGAAAGTTGATCTTGACCCCTGTGGTTCTCCAAAAATCCGCCAGTGGACTAGCGTTAGAAGTGGCCTTTCGCTATCCTGTATCGGTAACGGAGGAACAAGTACTCGCTGGGGTGCAAAAGGCATTGCCAGAAGGGGCAAGCCTTACGATCCTTCGCAGCATTCCGGGGTTCTGCCGATCAAAAGATGCCCCCGAAATCCAAACGCTATCGACGATCTATCACCAAGTAACGGGCAATGATCCAACCCCCGTGACCACTACAGGAGCAACCTATGCCCGCAAGATGCCAAATATCCTTGCTTTCGGTCCGTCTTTTCCAGGGCAAAAAGGGATCGCTCATAACCAAGATGAGTACATGGCGGTTGCCGATCTACGGATGAATCTTGAAATTTATCTGCGCAGCTTACAAGCACTGACAAAATAAGCGAAGACGCGAACGAAGAAGAGTTTTTCCAATTTTTTTGAGAAACTCTTTTTTTAGTATAGACATAGTAGTATATACCGTATAGAATATACTTGAAAGCGCTATGAAAAATGGAGGGATATTTATGTGGGGAATGATTGCTACATGGCGGATGGCACACGATGGCGTGCTCGCTGCTAAATCACTATTAGAACAACAAGGCTCCTGCCAAGATGCAGTAGAAACAGCCATTAAAGCAGTGGAAGATTATCCATTTTATAAATCGGTGGGGTATGGCGGGCTGCCCAACGAAGAAGGCGTGTTGGAAATGGACGCTGCCTTCATGGATGGTGATACCTTCAAAATTGGTGCCGTCGCTGGGATCGTCGATGTGGAAAATCCTATTTCCGTGGCACGCCGCCTAAGTGAGGAAAAATTCAATAGTTTTCGGATCGGCCAAGGAGCGGTCGCTTATGCGCTTGCCGAAGGATTCCAGCCCAAAGCGATGCTGACACCGCGAGCCAAAACCATTTGGGAAAAGCGCAAAGCAGAGATCGCTGCCAACAACCTCGATCCCTATGACGGCCACGATACAGTGGGAGTAGTTGCGCTAGATGAACACCAAAGTATGGCAGCAGGAACCTCTAGTTCTGGTTTATTTATGAAAAAAAGCGGTCGTGTCGGCGATTCACCTTTATCTGGTTCTGGTTTTTATGTGGATAGTGAAATCGGCGGTGCCGCTGCCACAGGGTTAGGGGAAGACTTGATGAAAGGCTGCCTTTCCTACGAAATCGTCCGTTTGATGGGAGAAGGGCTAGCACCGCAAGAAGCATGTGATCAAGCCGTTTACGACTTTGAAGCGCGATTGAAGAAGCGCTATGGCAAAGCCGGCGCCTTCTCGCTGATCGCCTTAGATAAACAGGGGCGCTGGGGCGTGGCAACCAATGTAGAATTTACCTTTAGTGTCGCAACCACCAATCAAGCGCCAGCTATTTTTATGGCAACGCCAGGACCTGAGCAGACAACCATGATCGAGCCTATTACGAAAGAATGGTTGGAAGCGTATGAAGAACGAATCAAAGCGCCGGTCTAACAACCGCGATTGAGAAAAACAAACATTGGAGGAATGGATATGGCAACGAAAAAAATCTATTTGTTTTGTGAAGCTGGAATGTCAACGAGTATCATGGTCAATAAAATGATGGAAGTCGTCAAAAAGCACAACATGCCTTTGACGATCGAAGCATTCCCTGCAATCCATGCAGAAGAAAAAGTCGAACAAGAAAAACCAGTTGCTATTTTGTTAGGTCCACAAGTACGACACTTAGATAGCAAAATGAAAGCAACTTTCGAGCCAATGGGGATTCCAGTCGGCACGATCGCAACAGAAGCATACGGCATGATGGATGGCGAACGAGCATTGAAAGATGCCTTAAGCTTGATCAAAAAAGCCAAAGCAAAGTAATAAAAGTGTTGGAGTAACAGGGGACTACGTGTTATCTGCCAGATAGCACGCAGATGGGAGGAAGAAAAATGCAGAAATTTTTAAACTGGTTAGAAAAAGTGTTAACACCGATGGCAAAGACGATTGGTGAAAACAAATATTTGATTGCGATTCGTGATGGTTTCTTATTATCCACACCGTTGTTGATCGTGGGTTCACTCTTTTTAGTCTTGACCAATTTTCCGATTCCAAATTGGAACGAGATGATGAGCAGTTTGCTGGGAGACAACTGGGCAACGATGTTGAATATGCCAGCAACAGCCAGCTTTGACATTATGACGATTTTAGCCGTTGGTGGGATCGGGTATAGTTTGGCAAAACAGTTTAAAGTTGATGCCATGCAAGCAGCCATTATTTCACTCGTTTCTTTTTTTATCGTGACACCATTTACGACCGTTTTCACACCAGAAGGCTCTACGGAAGTGTATGAAGTTGGCAGCCTGCCATTACGGTGGATGGGTTCCAGCGGTTTGTTCTTAGGGATGGTCGTTGCCTTGATTTCCACCAGAATGTTCGTTGCGTTATTACGCAAAGGGTGGACGATCAAAATGCCTGACGGTGTTCCCCCAACCGTGGTGAAATCCTTTGAGGCATTGATTCCTAGTTTTGTGATCGTGACGGTTTTTATGATCGCCAACTGGTTAGCCAACTTGACGTCTTATGGCAATCTCCAAGAGATCCTCTTTAAGTTCTTACAGACACCGTTGTTAAGTTTAGGAAATACTTTAGGTGCCATGATCATAGCTTACCTATTTTTGCATTTTTTCTGGTTCTTTGGGATCAATGGTTCCAGTGTGGTCGGTGCCGTCTTCAACCCTATCTTACGGGCATTATCTATTGAAAACTTAGATGCTTTCAAGAATGGCGCAGAAATTCCTAACATCATCACCGGTCAATTTCAAGACATGTTCGCGACCTTTGGCGGGGGCGGTTCGACATTATCTTTGATTTTAGTCATGATCTTAGTCTGTAAAAGCCAAAGGGTCAAAAAACTATCACAGTTATCGTTAATCCCAGGTATTTTCGGGATCAATGAACCAATCATCTTTGGGTTACCAATCGTCTTGAATCCAGTTCTGCTGATTCCTTTTGCTTTAGTGCCAACGATCAATATTATTATCTCTTACTTCTGTATGGATCTTGGGTTAGTCAACTATACCAATGGAATTCAGCTGCCATGGACCACGCCACCGATTATTTCTGGTTTCTTAGTCAGTGGTTGGCAAGCGGCCGTGTTACAAGTCTTGTTGATCCTCTTAGGAATGGCTATTTATTACCCGTTTATCAAAGTCTTAGATAATCAATATCTAAAAGAAGAAGCGGATGCCGTTGAACAAGAAGAAGAGGAAATCAATTTTGATGATTTCGATTTTGATGATCTGTAAGAAAAGAGGCACCGCTCATGAAAAAAATAATTTTGATTCTCAATCATGTCACTGCAGGGATGGGAAGTGATGAAAATGCTCAGTTGCCGCCAAGCGGCAAAAAAGCTGCCCTTGGTCCAGGTCGAACCTTGAATCCACTTTTTCAAGAGCAAGACGCACAAATCGTTGCAACGCTTTATTGTGGTGACCAATATTATCACGAGCATCAAGAAGAAGTGAATAAAAAATTTGTGGGGTTTGCTAAAAAATTTGACGCCGATGCCGTTCTTTGCGGACCTGCGATGCATTATCCTAATTTTGGCGAAATGGCAGCAGGATTGACGAAAGTATTCAATGCACAAGGAATTCCAGGGGCTGCAGCGATGTCAGAGGAAAACCCAGCAGTGGCAATCTATGCCAAAGATATCTATATCTTGAAGATGCCGAAAAAGGCGGAATCGGATTGAATGATTCCTACAAAAAGATGGCGCATGTTGTTTCCCAGCTTGCCCACGGGAAGCCTCTAACAGAAGCAGACCAAGAAGATTTGTTTTAAAGAGAAAGACGATCAGCGCTGGCTGGTCGTTTTTTTATGAATCAAGCCAAGCATGTTCGATGTAAGACATAAATCGACTAAGCCTGTTGATGATTTGTTTTGATTTACGTAGAATAGATACAAGTTAGGAGGGATTCGGTTGTACCATACCGCATTTGGAGTATATGGAATTTTGTTTCAAGGCAACTGCTTGGCCGTCATCAAAAAGAAGGCGGGACCTTATCAAAACCGCTATGATTTGCCAGGCGGCAGCATGGAGGCAGGTGAATTGCTGGAAGACACGCTGTGCCGAGAATTTAAAGAAGAAACCGGCATGACCGTCACTAGCTATCATCAATTAGGGGCAATTAATTTTCTTTACCCCTGGCACTATCAAGGAACATCTATGAATAATCACATCTGTGTCTTTTATGAGATTCAAACAACCGTTGGAAGTCTTGAGAAGAATGTTCCTCAATTTACAGGCCAAGATTCATTGGGAGCAGTTTTTTTCCCCATCGAGCAGCTAAATGAACAAAATGCATCACCTCTTGTAATAAAAGCTTGTGAGGTGTTTAAACAGAAGGCATTTACGGCAAGAAGCCAACGCCTAATGAAATGGGATGTATTAGAGGACCCTTCTTATGAATAATCCTTTCAGATCATATGACATTTGACAGAAAAAGTGAAAAGAGCAGATGATCATATTTAGTAGGGATAAGGTGTTTTCGTAAATCCCTCCATTGTTCAACTTAGCACATGACATTTTTCTTAATAAAAACCGAAACTTTTGTCCACTTCTTTTCCTTAAAAGCTCTTGAAAACGCTTAATTTAAAGGGAGTTTAATAAAACTGTGAAAAAAATCACAAAAACTATTTACAAACAAAAAAAGATGTTGTATGATTTGTATGTGAAGTAGTTAACAAACAAAACATGTTTAAAAACTAGGAGGACAAACAATGGCTAAGACATTGGAAAAAGAAGTGACAATCGACGTACAAGCAATGATCGACGATTTAGCAACGAAGGCAAATGTGGCGTTAAAAGAAATGGAAAGCTTTGATCAAGAAAAAGTGGACCACATTGTTCATGAAATGGCAATGGCAGCATTAGACAAACACATGCCTTTAGCTAAAATGGCAGTAGAAGAAACTGGCCGTGGTATCTATGAAGATAAAGCAATCAAAAACATGTACGCTTCAGAATATATTTGGAACAGTATCAAACATGACAAAACAGTCGGCGTGATCAATGAAGACAAACAAAAAGGCTTGATCGAAATCGCTGAACCAGTTGGTGTCGTTTGTGGGGTAACACCAACAACCAACCCAACATCTACAACGATCTTTAAAGCAATGATCGCTTTGAAAACACGTAATCCGATCGTTTTTGCTTTCCACCCATCTGCACAAAAATGTTCAGCAGAAGCTGCACGTATCGTTCGTGATGCAGCCATCGCTGCTGGGGCACCTGAAAACTGTGTGCAATGGATCGAGCATCCATCAATCGAAGCGACTGGCTTATTGATGAACCACCCAGGAATTGCGATCGTATTAGCAACTGGTGGCGCTGGCATGGTCAAAGCAGCATACTCAACTGGTAAACCTGCATTAGGTGTTGGACCAGGGAACGTACCTGCTTATATCGAAAAAACAGCGAAAGTGAAACGAGCAGTCAATGACTTGATCGTGTCAAAAACTTTTGATAACGGAATGATCTGTGCCTCTGAACAAGCAGTGATCGTTGATAAAGAAGTCTATGCCTCTGTGAAAGCAGAATTTGAAGCACATCAAGTATATGTTGTAAAAGCAAAAGAATTACAAAAACTTGAAGATGCCGTGATGAACGAAGGGAAATATGCCGTAAATCCAGCAATCGTTGGTCATTCAGCAATGGATATCGCGAAATTAGCAGGCATCAACGTACCAGAAGGAACAAAATTATTGATCGCTGAACTTGACGGTGTCGGTGCTGATTACCCACTATCAAGAGAAAAACTTTCTCCAGTTTTAGCAATGATCAAAGCAAACAACACAGAAGACGCGTTCGAAAAATGTGAAGCAATGCTTGATTTAGGCGGATTAGGCCATACAGCGGTGATCCACACTGAAAACGAAGACTTGCAATTAGCATTCGGCCTACGCATGAAAGCTTGCCGTATCTTAGTTAACACACCATCTGCAGAAGGTGGTATCGGAAATATCTACAACGAAATGATTCCATCATTGACACTTGGTTGTGGTTCATACGGGAAAAACTCTGTATCACGAAATGTTTCTGCCGTGAACTTGATCAACGTGAAAACTGTAGCGAAACGGAGAAATAATATGCAATGGTTTAAATTGCCACCAAAAATCTTCTTTGAAAAGAACTCTCTAATGTACTTGGAGAAAATGGAAAACGTTGAACGTGTCATGATCGTTTGTGACCCTGGTATGGTTCAATTCGGCTATTGCGATACGGTTCGTGAAGTACTTGCTCGTCGTAAAAATGACGTGAAAATCGAAGTCTTCTCTGACGTAGAACCAAACCCATCAACAAACACCGTTTACGCTGGAACAAAAATGATGGTTGATTTCAAACCAGATACAGTGATCGCCCTTGGTGGTGGATCAGCAATGGATGCTGCCAAAGGCATGTGGATGTTCTATGAGCACCCAGATACTTCATTCTTCGGCGCGAAACAAAAATTCTTAGATATCCGTAAACGGACATACAAGATCGACAAACCAGAAAAAACCCAATTCGTTTGTATCCCAACAACGTCTGGTACTGGTTCTGAAGTAACCCCATTTGCGGTTATCACTGATAGTGAAACACACGTGAAGTACCCATTAGCTGATTACGCATTGACACCAGATGTTGCAATCGTTGACCCTCAATTCGTAATGTCAGTACCTGCTTCTGTTACAGCAGACACTGGAATGGACGTCTTGACTCATGCGATCGAATCTTATGTGTCCGTAATGGCCTCTGATTACACTCGTGGATTGAGCTTACAAGCAATCAAGCTAGTCTTTGACTACTTAGAAAAATCAGTGAAAACACCTGATATGGAATCTCGCGAAAAAATGCATAATGCCTCAACAATGGCAGGTATGGCCTTCGCCAATGCATTCCTAGGTATTTGTCACTCTGTAGCTCACAAAATCGGTGGTGAATATGGTATTCCTCACGGACGTACAAATGCGATTCTTTTACCGCACATCATCCGTTACAATGCCAAAGACCCACAAAAACATGCAATGTTCCCTAAATATGACTTCTTCCGTGCCGATACAGATTACGCAGACATTGCGAAATTCTTAGGCCTTAAAGGCAAAACAACGGCTGAATTGGTTGAAGCATTGGCAACAGCTGTTTACGAATTAGGACAATCTGTTGGTATCGACATGAGCTTGAAAGCGCAAGGCGTCACTCAACAAACACTAGATACAACAGTTGATCGCATGGCTGAATTGGCTTACGAAGACCAATGTACAACAGCAAATCCAAAAGAACCACTAATCTCTGAATTGAAACAAATCATCGTTGATGCCTATAACGGCTAAACAATGAATCAAGAACACCCTGCGGTATCTTAGCTGCCGCAGGGTGTTCTTTTGTCGTTTCATTTTTTTTGAGAAAGCAAGCTGGCAGTTGCCGCTTCCTTGCCCAGATCAGTTAAGAATGCGAAAAACAGCAATCGAACAGGGGGGGATCATAAAAAAGGAGTGGATGTCTCCACTCCGTAAAAGTCTCATTTTTTCAGGGTATCGCCAAGGCGGCTGCTTTTTTGCTCAAACAGATAGGCTCGTTACTTGCTGCCGTTTTTCTTCAAGCGTAGCATCTGGAAGCTTTGTTTTTCCAAGACGACACGCAAAATGCCGTCATTCAATTCCGCTGTTTTTCCATTGACGGGCACAACGTTGTTCGGGGTTGCTTCGGTATTGACAGCATGCAAGTCTGGGTGGTGCAAGACTTGATGGGTAGCGATTTGCAATGAATCATATTGACGCAAGTCGCAAGTGAATTCGTTGGTATCCTGCAAATCCTTATTCACCAAGAAAAAGGTCAAATAGTCATCTTCGTTTTCGATCGCAATGGCATCCACATATGAAGCTTTTCCATGGCTGCTATCGAAATCGGCCCCTCGAAGGATGCTATGCAACACGTGACCGCGACCATAGTTGCTGATCATTTCATAGGGATAAAAAATCGTTTGTTTCCAAGCGGCAGTATCGGAAGTCATGATCGGTGCGATCACGTTGACCAGCTGTGCCATGCAGGCAATTTTAACGCGATCTGCGTGCTGAAGCATCGTGATCATCATGCTTGCGACGAGTAACGCATCTTCGAAGTGATAGACGTCTTCTAATTGTGGTGGGTGTTGACTCCAAGGTTCGATTTTTTGATCCTGTTCATTTGAGTGATACCAGACGTTCCATTCGTCGAAGGAAATATTGATGGTCTTCTTGCTTCGGCGTTTGGCTTTCACCGCATCACAGATCGCTGCGACTTGACTGATGAACTGATCCATTGCGACATTGCTTGCTAGATAGTCTTGGCTATCGCCGTTACGATTGCCATAATATTGGTGCATGGAAATGTAGTCGACTTGATCGTAACAATGACTTAATACTGTATCTTCCCACATGCCAAAGGTCGGCATCGTGAGAGAAGAACTACCACAAGCGACGGTTTCGATCGTTGGGTCCACCAGACGCATCGCTTTGCCAGCTTCTTCTGCGAGACGGCCGTATTCATCGGCTGTCTTATGTCCTTCTTGCCAAGGGCCGTCCATTTCATTGCCTAGACACCAAAGCTTGATGTCATGAGGATCGGCCACCCCATGGGTACGACGGAGATCACTATAATAGCTGCCGCCTTTTAAATTGGTGTATTCAATCAAGTTTTTCGCTGCTTCGATTCCTCGTGTCCCAAGATTGATCGCCATCATCGGTGCCGTATTGACTTCTTTGGTCCAATCCATAAATTCGTTTAAGCCGAACTGATTGCTTTCGATCACCCGCCAGGCCAAATCGATTTTTGCTGGCCGTTGCTCTTTAGGGCCGACGCTATCTTCCCATTTATACCCAGAGACGAAATTGCCTCCTGGGTAACGGACGATCGGCACATTCAACTGCTTGATCAAGGCAGCGACATCTTGACGAAAGCCTTGCTCATCGGCAAAAGGACTTTCTGGTTGATAGATCCCTTCGTACACACAGCGCCCTAAGTGCTCCACAAAAGAGCCGTAGATCCGTTCGTCGACTGGTGCCAAAATAAAGTGTTTGTCTAAATACATCGTAGTTTCCTTCAATTTTGCAACCCCTTTCTTTTCTTTCATTGTAGCGATAGTCCATGGAAATAAACACTACATTCTGTCTTATTCTATTGACGTTTTGTCCGTTTTCTTTATACTAAAGGCAAGTAGGAAGGAGTGAGAAGTTGAACGTAACCTATTCAGGATTTCAAATGCACAATGCTGTTTCCGATCATATTTATCGACCCTCTGGCTTAAAGCATTATCTTTTCGTGTTGACTTTGTCTCCAATGGTTTTCACTTTTGAAGATGGTCATCAAGAAACTAGTGAAAAAGGTAGCTGCATTCTTTTTCCTCCAACCGTCTATCAAAATTATCGTGGCAAAGAAGATTTTTTTAATAGCTTTGTTGAGTTTCAAACGGATCAGGTGATCGAAGAAACCTATGCGATCCCTTGCAACCAATTGTTCCAGCCGAAAAATATTCAACAAATCAACAAATTGATCCAAAAGATCAATCATGAATCCTTGTTGCCACAACGGCACACGGAAGAATTGATTGCGGCGTATATGACAAATCTATTGGTCTTACTTGAACGCAATTTTGAAGAAAGCATCCCGCAACCACAAAATGAACACTATCAACTGTTTCAAGCGATGCGGTTGAAAATGTTAGTCAATTGCGAACAGCAATGGGATTTTTACCAGTTTAGCCGAGAGCTTTCCATCGGTAAAAGCCAATTCTACAAGCTCTATCAACAGTTTTTTCATACCACGCCCAAAGAAGATTTATTGCAAGCTCGGTTTCAAAAGTTTTTTTATCTACGCAGCAACGAAACACTGACGATTCGAGAGGCGGCGTTTCAATCTGGGTTCCAAAACATCAACCATTTTAATCGGCTCTTTGCGAAGCGCTATGGCTGTGCACCGACAAAGTACCAACAGGAGCAATAGGCAGGTCTGATCGGTAAAAACGCTGAAAAAAGTCCGACGAATTCTTGACGGATGAAAGAGAAAACGGGACAATGTCATTAGGAGGTGGCGTATGGATACAGAAACGATCGTAAGCGAACTTTCTAAACGTTCAAGCGAATTGGAAGCGCTACAAAGAAAATTGAGTCAAAGTCAATTAACGAACAATGAAGCGGCACAAACGTTCATTTTTGACTTAAAGGATTATTTAGATAGCTTAAAGCTCGTAACGGATTTAGTACCGTCAGCGGCCACTACAGCAGCGGAAGCTGACCAGTTGTCGTACGTCTTAGGTGAACAAAATCAAAGCATCCAGCAGCTGTTGGTTATTTTGGAAGAAGCCGAAGCAAACGACGACCAGCGCTTTTTTGGCAAAAGTGCGGGAGAAGTGCGGCGGATGATTGGCAGTCTGTCCGGGATCCTGGAACTAAACGGTCTGTTGCTGCAAGACAATCGTGGCTTTCAGCAAGTTGTGAAGGAAACTGGACCGCTTCAGGTGACTGAAACAAAGGAAGTCTCTGAGAAAAAAGGATTTCTCCAAAAGCTTTTCGGGAAATAAGCACTGATCGTCGATCAAAACATGAATCACTTGTACCAAAAAAACGGCACTTCACAATACGTGAAGCACCGTTTTGTGGTACAAGTATTTTTTTGCTTTTTGCCAATAGAAACGGAGAGATCAGAAGGTACTGACGCTGAAACCTTAGACTGAAATCGAACTTCTGGGGGGACATTCTTCAATCCCGTAAATCAGAAAGGTGTTTTCGGTAGCTTTTCTACTAGCATTTGCCAGTAATTTTTTTGCTAGTAGCTAAGCTGAATGGTTTTTCTCTGATCCCCTTGGCTCATTGCTACTTTGTCCGCTGTGATAGTGACATCAAAAGATGGAATCTGATCAGAAAAGGCATTGCCTAAACACGCAACGAGCCATTCCTGTTGTCCGGCGAGAACGGTTTTGCTTATTTGAGGGATGACTGTTCGACTATAAAGTAGATTCGTGTTGGGTTCTGGCATCAAGAGGGTACCTTCTTGATGCGTCGGGAAGCTTTTGATACCGACACAGCCAACCGAGCTTTGATAAAAGGTGCCTTCTTTGCTAGAAAGCGCAGCACCATCAGCTGGTGCTGCAAAGCTGCCATTGACCAGTTGCAACCTTCGATCCGTTTGAATCCGATGGTAACGCAGATGCCAAGGATACATCGGAATCACAAAGGTTTCGATGACGATCTGCTCGTAGGGGCGCCAGCGACTATAGACGTAGTCATCTTCAATCGCAAAGGCTTCGTAACCAAAAGCTGTTTTAAAATCCGTCTGCCCCTCTGAGATCGCCAATGTATTATCATAGGCACCTTGTTTCAATAAAACGGTTGCTTTCGGTACGCTAAACCCAAACGTTGTCGAATAGACAAACTTTTCGTATTTGGCATTGCCGTGAGCATGTTCGTGGGAATGTTGCCCCGCAGTGAAAGCTTGCAATTCTGTGCCTTCTTGGTTATGCACCAAAAGCATCCGACTATGCGGATTGCGCACCGTTGTGGCAAAGGTTGGCACCTGCTCCTCAAGCGTCCAAAATTCAGCATCCGCTGGGATGGCCAATACACAGAAATTTTTGAAAGCCCAATAAGGCGATCCGGGTGCGTTATAGCCTTCAGCCATATTTAGGTTGGGGTAGGCATAGCCAATACTTAAAAAGCCTTCTTGCGTAAAGATTGGTTGGCGAAACCAGTAACGCATGTTTTGTAACAGTAAATATTTTCCTTCATTTTTTGTGAAGCCTTCATATTCTATATCGGCGAAAGCACCGACAGCAAAGAAACTTGATTGTGCAAACCGATACGTTAGACTACGACCAAAAGGCAATGCCGCACCGGTTTTCGTGAACCACTGCTTAAAGGATTGCGCAAACGTAGCGGCTCTTTGACAGTAGCTAAACTGATAAGGGCATTGGGAACGACAAGTAAGAACACTGTAAAGGAGTCCGTAATATTGCATCCCAAAAGGAATATAATAGTCGATTTGGTTTTCATAGCCATCAAAATACCAGCCGTCTGCTAAGTAATACCTCTCGATCTCTTCTTGATCAGCCAAAAGGGTTGTTTCTACAAAAGGCAATGCTGCCATTTCAAAGAAGGTATTAACTAAAATCCGAAAGAAGAGCCAATTGGTTTTAGGGATCGTGTGCTGATTGATCTGATTGAGCCAATTAAAGAGATTTGTTTGCTCTCTTGGTGTGAGGAGATCCCAAAAGACGGGTTTGGTAAAAATCAAATAGCTAGCAAGGGCACCCATTTCCACAAACAATTGGTCGTAGTCATGCAGTTTTCCCCAGTACTCCTGAGAGGTCGGGGTGGTGCCTGCAACGATCCCGGCATTGGCTTGTTGAAAAAGTTTTGGGTAACGAAGGCACGCTTCTTCTTGGCTGAACAATGGGCCCAATCCCCAGAGTGTCCGTAAAAAGCCTTCGACGTCACTCTTTTCCTGGGTGTACACTGCTCCTGAATTTCCTAGGTGGACCCTCCCGGGAGTTCCTTGTCGTGCCATACATTCGTATACGGGAGTGACCAGATCAACAAGGGCCTCTTCTAGATCGGTTTTGGTTCGAAGAGGGTTCTTACTTAATGCTTCTTGGAAGTTTCTCATGTAAACAGCTCCTTTTATTTGTTATTTTACTTTATTTAGTAAAATAAAGAAATGGGAACTGTTACATTTCTCGATTTTAAGTAAAAAAAATAGTAAAAAAATCGCTGGAACCAGTACATTTTTTTTGTCGACATCGCTATAATGGAGAAAATACGAGAGGAGCTACATGCAATGACCCAGATTTCCTTAACGATTTATGACCAAAAGCATCAAGTAAAAAAAGGCAAACGAACACCTGAAAGTGAACCTACCCTTCTGCAAGCGACGGCGGAAGACTTTGTCACGTTGGCATCCCAAGCGTATTGTTACGAGGACGGAGATAAAATCGTTGTCTCGCTCTCACGCAGTGGACAATTTGTGTGGGTCACACTAGATGAAACGCTGGCGACTACTTTGGTGTACATCAAAGGCAACGAGTGGATCTACCCCGTACATCTTAGTGAAAATGCCAAAGAAGCCGCGCCAGAAGGCCGTTTTGCTGGGAAAAGCCATTATTTGAGTGTGCGGGTAGCAACAAAAGAAGAACTAGCAGCTTACCGCAACGTCGCCTTAAACCCTCATGATCAAAAAGAATTTTTGGGTGCCTATCCGCATGCCCATGCCAATGTTGAAACAAGAGATGATGCGACGTTTTTCGCTTGTAACGCCATTGATGGCATTTTTGCCAATACGTCTCATGGCAATTATCCCTATGGCTCATGGGGGATCAATCAACAAGCAGATGCCGCTTTGACGATCGACTTTGGTCATGAGGTCCGCATCGACCAATGCGCGCTTACGTTACGGGCGGATTTTCCCCATGATAGCTATTGGCAACAAGTCACGTTGGCGTTTTCCGATGGGAGTCAAGAAATCTTGCAGACGGTCAAAAGCAGCCAGCCTCAACGGTTTTCTTTCCAGCCGCGAACGGTCACTTGGGTGAAAT
Source organism: Enterococcus sp. OL5 (assembly GCF_006491895.1). NCBI lineage: Bacteria > Bacillati > Bacillota > Bacilli > Lactobacillales > Enterococcaceae > Enterococcus > Enterococcus sp. OL5. The sequence goes on along the minus strand of NZ_VHIL01000013.1, from coordinate 87,025 downwards.
TGTATGAGCTGATCCAAAATGACGATCCCTCACCATTTCCAGCGTTGACCCAAATCGAAGTCTTCGGACGCTCCATTCAGGAGGAAAACGCGTGAATCCAGCAGATGTAAAAGAAGAAATTTTACAGGCGGCACAGGCTTACCTTGACACTGGTGAGATTCCCTATTTGCCTTATCAAGGCTATCAAGAGTATCTCGAATCGGGGAATCGTGTTGTCTTCGAATCCCATTATTTTGCCCGCCGACGGATGCTGGTGGTTTTAGGACTTGCTTATGAAATAGAGCGTAAGGCAGCGATCAAAGTGTTGCTGGAACAGGTGATTTGGGAAATCTGTAATGAATATACATGGTGTCTGCCAGCGCATCTGCCGATTGTCGATGGCCAGTTTTCTTCGCAAGCGCGCCACACAGTCGATCTTTTTGCAGCTGAAACTGGGCAATCCTTAGCAGAGTTTTTTATGTTGGTTGGGGGGGACCTTTCACCAGTCATCACAGAACGAGTGTTGTATGAGATCGATCAACGGCTTTTTTTACCCTTCGAGGAGCAAACCTGGGAGTGGGAGACAAAAGAGAACAATTGGTCCGCAGTCATTGGTGGCTGTCTTGGAATGACGGCGCTCTATGTATTGCCGAGAAAAAGCGAGCGACAATTGCGGATGATCAAACGATTGGATACTGCAATGCAAAGCTATCTTAACAGCTTTGGCGAAGATGGGGCTTGTGTGGAAGGTGTCGGATACTGGGCGTATGGGTTTGGTTATTTTCTGTATTATGCGCAATTGTTGGCAGAAGTATTGCAAGACGATACCTACCTAAAACAGCCTAAAACCAGAAAAATTGCCGCTTTTCCTTACTACACGATGATTTCTCCAGGGCATTACGTTCCTTTTTCTGATTATTCGGCGATCGAACTGCCTAGTGGCTTGGTCAGTTATTGCTACGAGCATTTGGGCGTGGCGGTTCCCCAATTATCGGGGGTCAGTCCGTTAGATTTTGATCCTTGCTACCGGTTTGCCCACAGCTATCGAAATTTGTATTGGCATAACGAAGCGATCACACGAGAAACGAATGCCTCGTATCATCACTATTTTGAACAAGCGCAGTGGTTCGTTGCAAAAGATGTGCAGCAGGATCTCTTTTTTGCTGCCAAAGGGGGGAGCAATCAAGAAAGCCACAATCATCTCGATGTCGGTCATTTTGTCTTAGGAACGACGGAGGAGCTGTTTCTGACGGACCTTGGTGCTGGTGAATACACCAAAGAGTATTTTGACGATAACACGCGCTATCACTACTTTCCCGCAGCCGCAATCAGTCATTCGCTGCCGATCATCAATCAGCACACCCAACGCGCAACTGCCGAGGAAGCAACGGTGCTGCAGGTCAATGACCAGCGATTTGACATAGACCTCAGTGCGTTCTATCCGAAAGCAGCGGTCACTGAATACCAGCGGCGCTTCGTTGTCTCGCAGCAACAAGTAACGATCGAAGACCATTTTGTCTTTGACGAGCACCAAACAAAGAATCTGGTGGTGGAAAACTTTATTACGAACATACCACCAATGGTGCAAAATAAGACCGTTCAACTAATGACAAAAAAAGCATGCTGTGTTCTTGGTTTTACCAGTGATAAGATCCAAATACAGCCAGTCACTTATCAAGATCACCATGGTGGACAGGCACAAGCGTATTTGATCCAAGCCGAATACGCGCTTGAGCAGACAGGGGAAATCAAAACGACCATTAAAATAAAAAAAGGGTGAGAAGGTTGCGGTGCTTCCTTGCAATGACGTTGATCAATGCAAGAAGACACCGCAGCTTCTCAGCCTTCTTTTGGTTTTGCGGTAGATTGACGAATCACCAGCTGTGTACTTAAAAAGATGCGTCTGGCGATCCCAGGATTTTCGATGCGGTTATAGAGTAGCTCTAACCCCGTTTCACCCATCTCTTCAGTAAATGCTTGGACCGAAGAAAGGGGTGGGGAGACATAGCGGGACACCGAAATATCATTGATGCCCATAACACTGATGTCTTCAGGAATCTTGATTCCATGAGCCGTTAACGTATGGATGACCCCGATCGCAAAGGCATCATTGGCTGCCAAAATCGCAGTCGGCAAGCGGTCTTGCCACAAAGCCAATGCCTGCTCCGTTAATTCTTCCCCCGTTTGGACATCCAACCGACTATTTTCTTTCACGATGAAATAATCCTCATCAAACAGCTGATAATGCTGCATCATATCGACATAGGTGTTGACCGTTGGCGTTTTGTACCGCCGATACCCATACATATTTTGACTTTCCTCGGCGCCGATAAAGGCGATTTTTTGATGACCAAGTCCCATCAAGTGAGAAAGAGCCAACTCGGTTGCTTGCGTAAAATCGGTATTGACAGAATCGTAGTCATCCAGTGGAAAGTTACTGCCAATCACACAGAGGTTGGGGTGTAGCTCATGGAGTTTCTTGACCCGCTCTTCTGTAAACTTGCCGATTGCCAGTAAGCCATCGACGGACTGGATCACTGACTCATCAAGGTTGGAGATTTTTAACAGATCACAACCCAGTTCGGCGGCGCGTTTTTCCACACCCAAACGAATCGACATATAGTAAATGTCTTCTAATTCTTCATCATCCATCCGCCACTGAACGATCCCGATCGATTTGTTGTGTTTTTTTGGTACATCCACTGGTAGTTCACGCTGCTTTTGCTTGTTTTTGTATTTCGTATAATTTAGTTTTTCAGCTGCCTCGAAAATCTTTCGTTTGGTTTCTTCGGTCACTGAAAGACTAGGATCGTAGTTCAGAACCCGTGATACGGTTGATATTGATACCTCAGCTATGGTCGCTATGTCGGTAATCGTAGCCATAGAATCCCTCCTCCAATGCTTCTCCTCTTCAGTATATTTCTTTTTAGTAAAAAAACCAGAGAGAAATTGCTCTCAAGTAAAATTTTACTTTTTTTAGGAAAAACTATTGATTATTTTCCTAAAAAAAAGTATGATTTGAAATGAAGAAAGCGTTTTAAAAATGAGGGTGGCATGAATGAAGTGGATTGATTCGTTATTTATCCTGGGACTACTTATGGGGTTGACTGCTTGTTCTCCAAATGAAGCAACGCAGACGCAAGCATTTTCCCAAAGCAGCGAAAAGCAATTAAAAGAACGAGCGCTTTGTTATTCTGACGAAGATTTTTCGCAAGGTGTCGTCCCGTTGCATGAATTCGTGAAGCTATCTGGCACCATCGTAAAGAGTGATGCGAAAACAGCAGACATTGAGAAAGGGGATCGATTTATTCTAGAAACAGCGGCTGGACAGTACCAAGTATTCAATGAACAAAGTCAACAACTGAAACTGCAAGATGTGGTGACGGTCTACGGAGAATATTATGGTTTTATTAAAGCGACATTGATTGAAAGGAAGGATGCGGATGCAATCACAGAAGCTGCAGCAATTGAAAAAGAATAAATTTGAAAGTTATGAAGATGTAGCAGCCGGCTTCAAAACGATCATGGATCAACTCAAACCCGCTTTTGCAAGCAGTCGTCCCGGTCATTTGGCTTTAGGCAGCCATGGGACTGTCTATGAAAAAGAGGTACAGGAACTTGAAGCGTTCTTGCGACCGCTTTGGGGACTCGCGCCTTATCTAACCCAGCAAGAAGATTCATTCATGGAAACCTATCTCTCAGGAATTATTGCGGGTACAGATCCAGAGAGTCCCGATTATTGGGGTGTTGTGGAAGACTTCGACCAACGAATCGTGGAAATGGCTTCGCTAAGTACCTTTTTATTATTAAACAAGGAAAAAACGTGGGATGTTTTATCCCAACGCCAAAAAGATGATCTCCATGCGTGGCTGATCCAAGTCAATCAATGAGAAATTCCCGCAAACAATTGGCATTTCTTTCGGGTTCTCGTCAATGTAGCCATGAAGCGTTGTGGCAGCAGCTTTTCCCAAGAAAAAATCGATGCTGACTTGGCATTGATCGAGACCTTTTATTTAGGGGAAGGATGGTACTGTGACGGAGTAGCCACTCAAATCGATTACTATGTATCTTTTGCGATCCACTACTATAGTCTTCTGTACTGTCGATTTGTCCCTGAGGATCTTGAAAGGGCAACGAAGTTCAAACAACGAGCCACCGATTTTGCTGGAACCTTCAAGCATTGGTTTGCAGCAAGTGGAGCTGCCGTTCCTTTTGGTCGAAGTTTGACGTATCGCTTTGCGCAAGTTTCTTTTTTCAGCGCATTGGTTTTTGCGGATGTTGAAGCATTGCCATGGGGAGAGATCAAGGGGTTGATCAGTCGTCACCTGCATCAGTGGATGCAGCAAGACATTTTTACTTCCGAAGGGATACTGACGGTCGGCTATTCGTACCAGAATCTGATTTTTGCCGAAGGCTACAATGCACCAGGTTCGCCTTATTGGGCGTTAAAAACCTTTCTTTTGTTAGCGGTACCAAGGGAGCATCCCTATTGGCAAGCCACCCCCACGCCATTAGCGATCACTGAAAGAACGTTGGCTCATCCCATCAGTAAGAACTTTTATCAACACAATCAAGACTTGACGCATGCCTTGATGTTTCCTGCAGGGCAATTTATCAACTATCAAAGTCATGCCAGCAGCAAATATAGCAAATTTGTCTACTCAACGACGTTTGGCAATAGCGTGCCCAAAAGCAATTATTGGTTTTATGAAGGAAATTATGACAATACGTTGGCTTTGTCAGAAGATGACCATTACTTTCGCACTAAAGGATTGGATCGCCAGTATCAGCTTTTACCTGATCGGATCATTCATGAATGGAATCCATGGGAAGACGTCCAGATAAAAACAACAATCATTCCACTGATAGGCAGTCACCTTCGCATTCATGAGATCAATTCTCAGCGCGCCCTTTCTTTCTATGAGGGTGGGTTTTCATCACCGAAAGAGGCAACTGCCATCACTGAAAAAACCACAAGCAGCGCTGCGGTACGAACATCGATCGGCTATTCGAAAATCGAGGCAATCGCTGGCTATGAAACGAGCGATGTCTTACGAACGGAGCCAAATACGAACCTCTTGTATCCTGCAACGTGGCTGCCGTATTTAACTGCTCAACGACAAGCGGGAAAGCACCTGTTCGTTTCCCTCGTCACCGGCTTGCTTCCACAAGAACAAGAACAAGCAGTGACCGTCGAAGTGACAACAAACAACATTACGATCAATCAATCCGGACATATGATCCAGGTTGAGCGAATAGGAGGAAAAAATGGAAACCAGCTATGACGTACAGCTATCACAATGGGTAGCCGAGCAAATCGACTTCACCGTTAATCAAGTAAGAAAGAATACTAAGACCTTTGACACGTTGGTCCCACCTGCAGCAAGTGAACAGCTTGTCTATCGACCAGAAGCCAACCATGATTGGACGGCGAGTTTTTGGACTGGCATGTTATTTTTGAGTAAAGAACTGACGGGATCAACAGAATTTGATGAAACCATCGAAAAACAGCTGCACTCTTTCCAAGAACGATTGGATCAAAGAATTGGACTAGAAACCCATGATATCGGGTTTTTGTATAGTTTGACTGCGATCGCCGACTATCGAGTGAACGGACGGGAATCTTCGAAAAAACTCGCGATTGCCGCCGCCGATCTATTGATGGCCCGTTACTCACCCAAAGCCCAAATCATTCAAGCGTGGGGCAATCTCGATGATCCGCAACAACGGGGGCGCATCATTATTGATTGCTTGATGAATTTGCCGCTATTGTATTTTGCTTCCCAAATGACGGGGGATGAATCCTACAAACAAGCAGCCTATGCTCATGCCAAGCAGACCCAGAAATACATCGTGCGAGACAACGCCACGACGTACCACACCTATTACTTCGACGTTGAAACTGGAGCGGCGATCGGCGGCAATACCCAACAAGGGTATGCCGATGATTCCTGCTGGGCGAGAGGGCAAGCGTGGGGAATCTACGGATTTACGCTGAGTTACCTTTACACCGGTGATACCAGTTTCTTGAAGACTGCTCAAGACCTTGCGGATTACTTTATTGCTGAATTACCGGCGGACAAGGTCAGTTATTGGGATTTAGTGTTTAACGATGGTAGTCAGGAAGAAAGGGATAGTTCGGCCGCCGCCATCGCAGTCTGTGGCTTGCTAGAACTGGCGAAACATTTACCGATCACGCAGCCAAACCAAGCCGCCTACCAGGAAAACGCCTTGGCGATCTTGGCATCGTTAGCCCAAAATTATACAACGATCGACCATCCCGAATCAAACGGACTTTTGATGCATGGGGTTTATGACAAGAATTCCCTCAAAGGGGTCGATGAATGCATGATCTGGGGCGATTATTATTACATGGAAGCGCTGATGCGGGTGTCACAAAGTTGGTATTCCTATTGGTAGTTTTAGGGGCGACCCTTTAAAAAAATGTTTAATGGAGGAATGAAAATGCACTTTTTGAAAAAAGGTTTATTAGCAGCAACGATGTTTGGGACGATTGCAGCCTTGGCAGCCTGTGGAGGCGAAGCGACAGATGATTCCGCTGCTTCTGAAGATGGCGACATCAAATTGACCGTAACCACTTGGAATTACGATACGACACCTGAATTCGAAAAACTATTCCGTGCCTTTGAAGAAGCGAATCCGGGCATTACCGTTGAGCCTGTCGATATTGCTTCAGATGATTATGATACCAAACTGACGACCATGCTCTCTTCCGGAGATACGACAGATATTTTGACCATGAAAAATTTGCTTTCCTATTCCAATTATGCGTTGCGGGATCAATTAGTCGATCTCACCGACCATATCGGATCATTGGATATTGCCCCAGCGCAAGAAAGCTATGACATGTATGACGTAGAAGGCAAAACCTATGCACAACCGTATCGGACGGATTTTTGGGTCTTGTATTACAACAAAAAAATGTTCGATGAAGCAGGCTTAGACTACCCATCAAACATCACCTGGGACGAATATGAGGAGCTTGCCAAGCAGCTAACAAAACCAGACGAACAAATTTATGGTGCGTATCAACACACATGGCGTTCTACTACTCAAGCGATTGCAGCTGCTCAAAATGGTGCCAACTTGATCGATCCTCAATACGACTATTTAGAAGAATATTATGATCGTGCATTGCGGATGCAAGACGAAAAAGCGCAAATGGACTTCGGGACAGCAAAATCAACGAAAGTTACGTATCAGTCACAATTTGAAAATGAAAAAGCAGCCATGATGTACATGGGAACTTGGTATATGGGTGCATTGATGACCAATATCGACGATGGTAAGACAGATGTCGAGTGGGGCATTGCGGAAATGCCGCAAAATGAAAAAGGGGAAGTAACGACATTTGGTTCTCCGACTGCTTTTGCCATCAATAAAAATTCAAAACATCAAGAAGCTGCACAAAAATTCTTAGACTTTTGTGCCGGTGAAGAAGGCGCCAAAGTATTAGCAGAAGTCGGTGTCGTTCCTTCGTATAAGACTGATGCCATTGATGAACTTTACTTCTCCCGTGAAGGCATGCCTGCCGATGAAGTATCGAAAAAAGCCTTCAATCCAGAAACCGTCGCGATCGAGTTTCCTGTCGATGAAAATGGACCAGCGATCGACAAAATCTTGCAAGAAGAACATGACTTGATCCTTGTAGGGGATGAAACACCAAAAGAAGGCATTGCGAATATGGAAAAAAGGGTGAAATCTGAAACAGAATAGTCCTAACGAGAGAAGGGACTTGGGCAAAAAAGTTCCTTCTCTTTATTAATGAAAGGGGGCCTGCTGGCAAGCAGCAGGAGACAAATATGGAAATAACCTCAAAATCAAAAGCAGCCAATAAGTTGAAACGCAAAAATACGCTAACCGCGCTGTCTTTTATTGCACCGAACTTTATCGGCTTTTTCTTATTTACCTTAGTGCCAGTTGTGTTCTCATTGATTCTGGCTTTCATGGAATGGGATTCCTTTAGTTCGCCTGAATTTGTGGGAATGAAAAATTTCAGCAAAATGCTAGGGGACGACACCTTTTGGATCTCGTTAAAGAACACCTTTCTCTATACGATTGGCGTCGTTCCATTAACGTTAGTATGTTCCTTAGGCTTAGCGATTTTATTGAATAAAAAAGTACGTGGAATGAAGTTTTTCCGTACTGCCTTCTTCTTTCCTTATGTCACCTCGTTAGTTGCGATCGCTGTCGTGTGGAACATGTTGTTTCACCCAACGATGGGACCAATCAATCAGTTTTTGAAATTTTTTATTGAAAATCCTCCTGGTTGGACCTCCAGCTCTGATTGGGCTTTGACGGCGATCATCATAGTCAGCGTCTGGCGTGGCATGGGGTATTACATGATCTTATACTTGGCAGGGCTACAAAGTGTGCCAAAGGAATTGTATGAAGCGGCTTCGATCGATGGGGCCAACAAGTGGCAGCAGTTTCGCAACGTGACGTTGCCGTCCTTACGACCAACGACCTTCTTTGTTTCGATCATGCTGGTCATAAACTGTTTCAAGATCTTCGATTTGGTCCAAGTCATGACTGCCGGCGGACCCGGTCGAGCCACCAATGTCTTGGTGTATCAAATTTACAACGAAGCGTTTGTGAAATTTAATTTTGGTTACGCGTCTGCGATCGCCATGGTCTTGTTTGTGATCGTTTTGGGCATCACGGTGATCCAGTTTAAGTGGAACCAAAGACAAGAACGGGTGTAAGGAGGGAGTACAGATGGAAAATACACTGAGTAAAAAGAATGTTCAAGCCAAACCAAAACAAAAAGCCAAGCTGTCGATCGGCAGTGTCTCCTTGATTCTCTTATTAACATTTCTCGCGTTAGTGACACTGATCCCGTTTCTTTGGATGATCTCTGCTTCTTTTAAGACCAATAACGATGTTTTTAGCGTACCGATCCAATGGATTCCAAAAAGTTGGCACCCAGAAAACTATACGGTGATCTGGGATCGCATACCTTTGCTGACTTTTTTCAAGAACACAGCATTTTTGAGCGTCATCATTACCTTGATCCAACTGTTTACCTCTAGCTTTGCGGCTTATGGGTTTTCGAAGATGCATTTCAAAGGACGCGACCTGTTGTTTTTGACATACATCGGTACGATTGCGATTCCTTGGCAATCCTATATGATTCCTCAGTTCATCATGATGCGCCAGTTCGGGCTGACAGACACGCTTTGGTCTTTGGTCCTCTTACAAGCCTTCAGTGCCTTTGGGGTCTTTTTGTTGAAACAATACTATAGTAGTATTCCTGACTCATTGTGTGAAAGTGCGCGGATCGACGGCTTGAGTGAGTGGGGGATCTATCGAAAAATCATTCTACCACTGACGAAGCCCGCTTTAGCGAGTCTGACCATCATCACCTTCGTCAATACATGGAATGATTATATGGGACCATTTATCTACCTTTCCTCAACCGAAAACAAAACCATTCAGTTAGGGTTGAAAATGTTTGTCGGCTTATATGATGCCGAGTATGCCCTGATCATGGCAGCATCTGTGGTCTCCATTTTGCCAGTGGCGATCGTCTTTTTAGCAATGCAAAAATACTTCGTAGAAGGAATCGCTACTTCGGGAATGAAAAATTGAGGTGATCAATCATGTTTACCAAACCTACCTTTGAAAACAATCTTTACATGCGGATCTTCCGCTGGCTATATATTGGCTTTGCCCTGAATATCAGTTTTTGGGTCGTGAATACACCCTACACCCTCACGGCAATGTTCTTGGCAGTCGATCCTAGAAACCTCCTTTGGTTTGCATTGGCACTCTTGCTGATTGGTCCAAGCATGATCAGCCTCCTGGCTGCGATCGATCGCTTTGCAGAACACAAAGACATCGATCCAGTAAAAGATTTCTGCTACTTTTTACGAACCTTTGCCGTGCGCGGGTTTCTCTATTGGCTCATCGGCTGGCTGGGAAGTGTCATTGCGATCGTGGATATTCTGTTTGCGGTTCAATTTGAAAGTGGTAAATGGCTCGTTCCTTTCTTTCTTTTGTTAGGGATGCTTTCCATAGCTCTTAGTATCAACGCGTGGTACTTCCAAGTGCGTAATCCAAAAGCCGCTAAGAAAGATGTCCTGCGTACCGCACTTTTTTTCACTTTGAAAAAATGGCCTGTTAGTTTGTTAGCAACCTGTTTGTTTGTTGCCGTTTTTGTCGCCTTGATTTTGAAGCCGCAATTTGGCTTTACTCTTTTTCCAGTCCTTTTTTTCGGACTCCTTTATTTAAATTTACGGAAATTTCAGATAAAATAGAAAGAAAGTCGTCTACGAATAAAGGAGACGACTTTTTTTAGGAGAAAGGGGGGGGGATGAAGATGGCAGAAACAGTCACACTTCAACCGATTACGGAAGAAATGATTGCTGAACTTTGGTCGATCAGCTATGGGCCTAAGGCAGATTTAGAATGGAAAAAATGGGACGGACCGTATTTCCAAGACCCCGTGTTGACGTGGGAAGAATTTCGAACGGGGTTTGGCGCTAGCTGTATCGATAATCCGTTACGTAAAACGATCAGCTATCAAGGTAGAATCGTAGGAATCGCGACCGCTTATTGGGAAGACAATACCTTGCAGCAGTGGTTGGAATTCGGGATAGCCATCTATGATGCTTCCCTTTGGAATCAAGGCATTGGCAGCCAAGCAATTCGCCAGTGGATCAATGAGTTGTTTGAATCACAGCTTCATATCCAGCGAGTCGGGTACACCACGTGGTCCGGTAATCACCGCATGATGAAACTAGGAGAAAAGCTAGGGATGACCAAAGAAGCCCAAATCCGCAAAGTCCGTTTCTGGGAAGGCACCTATTATGATTCCATCAAGTATGGCATCTTGCGAGAAGAATGGGCACAGCAGAAGTGAAGGTAGGGGATACGAAATTTTTTCGTGTCCTCTTTCGTTGTTGATGATTGATCAGATGCATTTTGCGTATAGTAAAGTACCTAGTAAAAAAGGGGCTGCTCTCCTAGCTGTATTTTGTAATTACAGTAATTACGTGGTAAAATAGACTATATATGTTATGAAGGAAAGGTGATTGTTTTGGATACAGTGAAAACAAGAAAGCAAGGAAATGCGGTAATGGTCACGCTAGCAAGTAAGTTTGAGATTCCTGCTGGTAAGACCTACTTTATCAGCAAAGAAGACGATGGTACGATTTCCTTGATTCCTAAGATCGATGATTATTTTTTAGCTGCGAAAGAGAAAGAATTTGTTGATGAAGAAGATATGCTAGCTGCTGATTTTATTGTTGAAGGCAGGCTGCTTGATGAATAGGCTCGAACAAGGGACTCTTGTATTTATTGATTTTGATCCCTCGAAAGGGAGTGAAATCAAAAAGCGCAGGCCTGCTTTAGTCATCAGCAGGGATGAGTACAGTTACACCTCAAATTTGATCATTGTTTGTCCAATAACGAGTACAGATCGGAAGCGTCCTTACTTTGTCGATATTCAACACGACAAATTGAAACCTGGGAGTAAAGTAAATACAAAGCAAGTTTATACGCTAGATTATTCCGAGCGTGGCGGTAGAAAGATTGAAATTTTAGGGAAACTATCAAAAAAAGAACTGATTAACGTTGCACAGCATTTTATGATGAACTTTAATTTTCCATTATAGTTAAAAAACAGCAGGATGGAAAAAGTGAAGGACCCTCACAAAAAACGAGTGAGGGTCCTTCACTTTGATTTCCTAAGAATACAAGGTTTCAACAATAGAGAAAAGAAGATAGTTGAAAGATAAAAGTAAAATTTCAAAAATAGTCGACTTTCTGAACAATAACCATGTACTATCTCTATGTAATACTTTATAATAATTCCAATGTACAGATTAGAAATATTTTAAAAAAGTCGGGAATAGCGTTTGAAGTTCATTCTCAATTAGTCTAAAATAGTGAGAAAGAAAAGATACTGGAGGGAAAGAAATGTCAGTTTTAGAAATCAAAAATCTACACGTCCAAATCGAAGATAAAAAGATCTTAAAAGGCGTTGACTTAGTGTTAAAAACTGGAGAGATCCATGCCATCATGGGACCAAACGGTACAGGGAAATCAACCTTGTCCGCTGCCATCATGGGCAACCCGAATTATGAAGTGACAGAAGGAGAAATTTTGTTCGACGGCGAAAACGTCTTGGAAATGGAAGTGGATGAGCGAGCTCGCTTAGGTTTGTTCTTGGCGATGCAATACCCAAGTGAAATTCCAGGCATCACCAATGCAGAATTCATGCGGGCAGCGATCAATGCCAAACGTGACGAAGACGACAAAATCTCTGTCATGGATTTCTTGAAAAAATTAGATGAAAAAATGGATTTATTGAATATGCCCGAAGAAATGGCGGAACGCTATCTGAATGAAGGCTTCTCTGGTGGAGAAAAGAAACGAAATGAAATCTTGCAATTGTTGATGCTAGATCCAACCTTTGCGATTTTGGATGAGATCGACTCTGGTCTAGATATCGATGCCTTGAAAGTCGTAGCAAAAGGCGTCAATGAAATGCGGGGCGAAGGCTTTGGCGCTTTGATCATCACCCATTACCAACGTCTGTTAAACTACATCACACCAGACGTGGTTCATATCATGATGGAAGGCCGTGTCGTGATGACCGGTTCGGCAGACTTAGCCAAACGCCTAGAAGCAGAAGGCTATGCTGGGATCAGTAAAGAGTTAGGGATCGACTACAAAGAAGAAGAAGCGTAAGGAGGCAAGGTAAATGGCAAAATTACAGGATTATCTTGAACAAGTCAACGTTTTTTCAGCGTTAAAAGAAGAGCCTGAATGGATGTTGGAATTACGCCAAGCAGCCCTTGCGAAAGTGGATGAACTTGCGTTTCCAAAAATCGAGCGGGTGCGTTACGAGCGTTGGCCATTGTTCAATATCGACGAACAAGCACTTGCTGGTGAGTACGCTTTGTCAGAAGAAGAAGTGGCAGGCGCAGTTCCCGCCTTTGACGCGATGGATAACCATCCGACCCTCGTTCAGTTCGATGACACCACGATCTTTGAGCAATTACCGCAAGAGTTGATCGACAAAGGCGTGATCTTTACCGACTTGTTTACAGCAATGAAAGAAGTACCAGAGTTGGTCAATCAATACTACATGACCAAAGCAGTGCCAATGGACGAAGACAAAATGACCGCAGCACATGCGGCGTTTATGAATAGCGGCATGTTCTTGTATGTACCAAAAAACGTGGTGATCGAAGAACCCCTTGAAGCGATTTTCTACCACAATGGCAATAGCCAAGCGCATTTCTTCAAACACATTTTGATCGTTGCTGATGAGCACAGTGAGTTCAGCTACTTGGAACGTTTCCAAACCAAAGGCGAACAAGCGAAAAAACTGTCAGGCAATATCGTAGTGGAAGTAATTGCCAAAGCAGGCGCGAAGGTCAAATTCTCTGCGATTGATCAGTTAGGTGTCAACATTACTACGTACATGAATCGTCGCGGCTACGTATTACGAGATGCGATGGTAGATTGGGCGATCGGAGTCATGAATGAAGGCGACGTCGTGGCAGACTTTGATTCTGATCTTGTAGGCGAAGGCGCGCATTCGGAAGTCAAAGCGGTCGCAATCAGTGCTGGACGCCAAACACAAGGGATCGATACCCGCGTAACCAACAAAGCACCGCATTCCATTGGTCATATCCTGCAACACGGCGTTATCAGAGAACGCGGCGTCTTAACCTTTAACGGTATCGGACACATTTTAAAAGGAGCCAAAGGGGCGGACGCGCAACAAGAAAGCCGAGTCTTAATGCTTTCTGACCAGGCTCGTGGCGATGCTAACCCAATCCTTTTGATCGATGAGCACGAAGTAACAGCCGGACACGCAGCCAGTGTGGGACGGGTCGATCCAGAAGAAATGTACTACTTGATGAGTCGTGGGTTGCGCAAAGCAGAAGCGGAACGTTTGGTGATTCGTGGTTTCTTAGGATCCGTCTTGACCGCGATCCCAGTCAAAGAAGTGCAACAAGAATTGGTTGCCGTTATCGAAGGGAAGTTGCTCGCATGATCGATGCCCAAAAAGTGAAACAAGCGTTTCCCATCTTGGATCAGCTCGTAAATGACGAACCATTGATCTACCTCGACAATGCCGCCACTACGCAAAAGCCAGAGGCGGTGCTGCAGGCGATCACCGATTATTACCATCAAGACAATGCCAACGTTCATCGTGGGGTCCATACCCTCGCAGAACGGGCGACCCATTCCTATGAAGGCGCACGAGAAAAAGTTCGCCGTTTTATCCATGCGAATGAAACGGCGGAAGTGCTGTTTACTCGAGGGACGACCACTGGTTTAAATTGGGTCTCCCGCAGCTACGGCGACCGTTTTGTCAATAAAGGCGATGAAATCGTGATTTCTTATATGGAACATCACTCCAATATCATCCCTTGGCAGCAATTAGCTGCTCGGAAAAAAGCTACCTTGAAATATATCCAGTTGACACCAGAAGGCACCTTGGACATGGAAGATGCCAAGAAACAGATCACAGACAAAACCGCCATCGTTTCGATCGCGCACGTTTCCAATGTTTTAGGCGTGATCAATCCGATTGCAGAGCTAACCAAATTGGCGCATCAGCACCAAGCCGTCATGGTGGTGGATGGTGCTCAGGCTGTTCCACATATGGCAGTTGATGTCCAAGCACTGGATTGTGATTTCTATGCCTTTTCTGGCCATAAAATGTGCGGACCAACTGGCATCGGTGTCTTATACGGCAAACGGCAATGGCTGGATCAAATGGAGCCCGTCGAATTTGGCGGTGAAATGATCGATTTTGTCCATCTGCAAGAAAGCACGTGGAAAGAACTGCCGTGGAAATTTGAAGCGGGCACACCAAATATTGCCGGCGCGATCGGCTTAGGTGCAGCGGTCGATTACTTAACAGAAATCGGCTTAGAAAACATCCACGCCCATGAAGCAGACTTAGCTGCCTACGTTTTGCCCAAACTGCAAGCCATTGAAGGTTTGACCATCTATGGTCCCCAAGAAGCAGCAAAACGCACGGGAGTGATCGCCTTTAATCTAGCAGGCATCCATCCTCATGATGTTGCCACCGCTTTAGACATGGAAGGCATCGCGGTACGGGCAGGTCATCATTGTGCCCAACCCCTCTTGACCTATTTGCAAGTCCCAGCGACTGCACGGGCCAGCTTTTACCTGTATAATACAAGAGAGGACGCCGATCGACTGGTTGACGCCATCAAGCTGACGAAGGAGTTTTTCCAACATGGCACTAACGAAATTAGATAATTTGTATCGACAAGTCATTCTAGATCATTCTAGCCACCCACATCATCGGGGCACCTTGGATGATTCAACGTACAAAGTCGAATTGAATAACCCTACCTGCGGCGACGTGATCCACTTGGAGCTCGCTGTCGAAGGAGACACTATCAAAGACATCGCCTTTACTGGCGAAGGCTGTTCCATCAGTACCGCCAGTGCATCCATGATGGGAGATGCGATTATCGGTAAGACACTAGCAGAAGCTGGTGAACTATCAGGCTTATTTTCTGAGCTCGTTCAAGGAAACGACATTCCCCAAAGCGATCGCTTAGGAGATGCTTCCATGCTTGGGGGTGTGGCGAAGTTTCCTGCACGCATCAAGTGTGCGACCTTAGCTTGGAAAGCATTAGAAAAAGCCATTGCTGCCGACAGTACACAAGCATCTGTCAGTCACAGCCACGCCAATGAATCTGACACTGAAGAAACCAGCGAATAGACAACCGCACTACAAAAGGAGTGAGAACCATGGGTGTACCCGAATTAGAAGAATATAAATTTGGCTTCCACGATGACGTGCAGCCTGTTTTTAGTACCGGCGAAGGATTGACCGAAGACATCGTCCGTGAAATCTCACGGGTCAAGCAAGAGCCAGAATGGATGCTTGAGTTCCGCTTGAAGTCTCTTGAAGCCTTCAACAAGATGCCCATGCAAAACTGGGGCCCAGACCTGTCTGACATCGATTTTGATGCCATCAAATATTACCAAAAACCAAGTGATCGTCCTGCCCGTGATTGGGATGACGTACCAGAAAAAATCAAAGAGACCTTTGAGCGCATTGGTATTCCAGAAGCCGAGCGGGCATACCTGGCCGGCGCTTCTGCCCAATACGAATCAGAAGTCGTTTACCACAACATGAAAGAAGAGTTTGAAAAACTTGGCATCGTCTTTACCGATACCGATTCAGCCTTGAAGGAATACCCTGAGCTGTTCAAACAATACTTCTCAAAATTAGTCCCACCAACCGATAACAAGCTTGCTGCTTTGAACTCAGCCGTTTGGTCAGGTGGTACCTTTATCTATGTACCAAAAGGCGTTCGTGTCGATGTGCCATTGCAAACCTATTTCCGGATCAATGCCGAAAATACCGGTCAGTTCGAACGAACATTGATCATCGTTGACGAAGGCGCCAGCGTTCATTACGTCGAAGGCTGTACCGCCCCAACCTATTCAAGCAATAGTTTGCACGCAGCCATCGTTGAAATTTTTACCCTAAAAGACGCTTACTGCCGCTACACCACCATTCAAAACTGGTCAGACAACGTCTACAACCTAGTAACCAAACGGGCCAAAGCCTTAGAAGGTGCTACCGTTGAATGGATCGATGGCAACCTAGGTGCCAAAACAACCATGAAATACCCAAGTGTGTATCTTGATGGCAAAGGCGCACGAGGCACGATGCTTTCCATTGCCTTTGCAGGTGCCAACCAAATCCAAGATACTGGTGCAAAAATGATTCACAATGCACCAAACACCTCCAGCTCCATCGTCTCAAAATCAATTTCTAAAGACGGCGGTGCAGTAAACTACCGTGGACAAGTCACCTTCGGCAAGAAGAGCGCAGGCTCTATCTCCCATATCGAGTGTGACACTATCATCATGGATGACCTATCGAAATCCGATACCATTCCATTCAATGAGATCCACAACAGCCAAGTGTCCTTAGAACACGAAGCCAAAGTCTCCAAAATCTCAGAAGAACAACTGTACTACCTAATGAGCCGCGGCCTTTCCGAAAGCGAAGCAACCGAAATGATCGTCATGGGATTCGTCGAACCATTCACCAAAGAATTACCGATGGAATACGCCGTCGAATTGAACCGGTTGATTAGTTATGAGATGGAAGGTAGTGTGGGGTAACACCTATTATATGAGCTAGAACCCTTGATGTATAAGGATTCTAGCTTTTTTGTTTTGCCTTGATAGTAGAAATGACCAGCTTTTGATCAGCTTTTTTACTGATGAGCCATCATATCAGCAAACTCTTGACCAGTTTTCTTAGGGGCGCTGTTCGCAATATTTGTATAGATAGATTACGTTACTTTTCTAGTTATGTTGATGGGTCTATTCCAAATGATAGGCAAGCTATATCAGAAGCAATTGAACATCTGAAAGCAATTAGCCTATCTGTTCAGCAGAAGGTGGGAGAAGGAATTACAGTAAGCTTAAAAGAGCCGCTGGAAACGGAGTACACTTTTATTATAATTGATGGACAACCAACTCAAGCTAATGATATCTTTGGTAGGATGATACAAGGAATTGAATGAATAGGATAGAGAGCCTAACTCCGTTGTTATTTGACCGTAGTACTAAGGGTTACCCCTTAAGTGAGCTACAGTGCTCACTAGGGTACTTTTTTTGTAATTTGCAAAAGATTAATTAGTTTTGATACATGAAACGAAATGAAATAAAGCTTTATAAACATTGATATGCAAGGGTTTCTATATTTTATATGTAAATGAAACGAAAATTTTTTTTGCTGAAAATCCTTGGAAAGTACTACATAGTTGTGGGAGTTATTGCAGATTAAACAGACCTATAAATGTTTCATATAGCTTCTATGTGGTTATCGTTGGCTAAAGAAGGATGATATAATAAGAAACGAGGTGATTGAATGGGAGATAAGATAGCTAAAAATGAAACTATACATGATTTAGAAGAAAGTATACAAGGAGCTAAAATTCTAAGCAGTATTTCCTCATTGTTTGGTATTAAAATTGATGAAGATTTTGATTTGCTAGAAAAATTGATATTAGAAATTAAAGAATTACCAGATAAGTTTAATGAAATATTTTCTTCTAGAGGATGGATTGCGCATGATTCTTTAGATGTTAAAGTAATGAAAGAGTGTGTGGAACAGGGAATAGATGGGGAAAGTCTTCTTATGAATTATTATGAAGGAAAACTAGAATGGCTAATTAACATATTATCTTATAGACCTATATTCAAAGAAAGAGCTGAGTTACTAAATTTGGCTAAAAAAGACTATTTTGAAGAAAGATATCATAGCTGTATCCCAATTGTATTAATGTTGGTTGATGGTATAGTAAATGACATTAAAACAACAGGGTTATTTGCTGATGCGACAGACTTAGACGTATGGGATAGTATTGCAGGTCATTCTACAGGACTAAATTCTCTTGTAGATATTTTAAAGGAAAATAGAAAAAAAACTAATGTAGACCCGATTTATTTACCTTATAGAAACGGTATACTACATGGTAGGGAATTGAAGTATAATAACAAGATAGTTGCTATTAAAACATTTGCCATTTTATTTTATGTGAATGACTGGATTCAGTCTTTAGAAAGTGAAGAAAAAAGAAGAGAAGAGTATTTAGAAGAGAAAAAGAAAAGTAAAGAAACAAGTTTTTTTGATATAGCTAGGAAATACACTGATCACAAAAAGAAGTTACGAAAAATGGATAAGCTACTTGAAGAATGGCAACCAAGAAAATTTGAAAATGGTTATGAGCACTTTACTATTAAAGATGGGACACCAGAAGCCAATGCTATTAAATTTTTAGAATGCATTAAGAAAGGAAACTTTGGTACACCAGTTAGTTTGTACTTTGAAAATATATTTGGAAAAGTTTCAGTGAAAGAAAAAGCTGGACTATTTAGAAAAGAATATGAGGATATCACATTGGATAGTTATTCTATAACTAAAATAGATGACAAAGGTGCGTCAGTGACTCATGTATATATTTCTATGGTTTATAGCCTTGATGGTGTATGCAAAAATAAAGAATTAGTTTTTAGGATGATATATGAAAAACAAGGAGAAGTTGAAAACAGGCTGATAGAGGGAGGAGAATGGAAAATAGTGAATATAGAAGGGATAATAGATCAATTGAAATCTTAGTACATTTTTTACATACTATATGTAGGGGGGATGATCTTTAATTTTTATGTTCAGAGGATTTGGTAGCGTTCTACAATTAATTTTTCGTATTCAATATATAGTTTGTTTACAATCTATATAAAAGAATGAGACACAATATATAGTGTTATAGATTTGACTGTATAAATACATTGTGATATTATCAAGTAATAGAAAAAAGGGCATAGATTGCAGTCTATCCCCGTGGTTGATATTAGTTAAACTAGTTGCAGACACAACACAAAAATTAATTACCTAACTAAAATGTTAACTCTTAGAAGTTTATCAAATGTTTTTGAAAATGTAAAGCTTTTTTGCTTAGAGTATCCAAGACTAGAATTAATTTCGACCTTTTCTATAAAATATTATAGATAGGGAATGATGTAATGGTAAAATTTAGCCAAGCTTTGTATTCAAAGGAGGGTGAATCAAGATTTATCGAAGTTAAAAGGATTCCGCATCAAAATAATTATGATGATTTCGTGAACCACTTGTTTTGTCCAGATGAAAATTGTGATGCGAAATTAATTTATGTTAGAACTCGTGAAGGCGGTTACTTGAAAAAACCACAAGGTTTTGAACATAAGGAAGAGTGTGATTATGCTGATGACTCAATTAGGGTTGTACCTGAAACTGTATATATTGAGATTAATGGAAATATATCAGATGATGGTATTTCTCGTAGAAATAAAAACATGGGTAAAAAGCTAAGAGATTTTTTAAATCCTCCAGAGGAAAAAAAGTAGCCAAGTCAGATAAGAAAAAGACTACTAGGTCTAAAAAGGATTCAGATGATCCTAACTCCAAAGATGTCAAGACAGGGGTTAGAATAAAGTATGATCCCAATAGTATAGTAAGTAAAGAAGAATTAGATCAAAATGGTACAAAAACAAGAGAACCAGCGTTTATATCGGTTCTTCTTCACCAAATATCAGAGAGAGATTCCAATAAGAATCTGTCGACTGTTGGCTTAATTAAAAATGTAGTTCTTAACAAAGAACAATCATCTGCTTCTATACAAGTTGTGTTTGAAAATGTTAAAGCGACTATTTATCTACCACAAGCTTTTTTTAGTAATTCTATACGTGGACTATCTAAAGAACAACTTTTTGAATATGTTGAAATGTTGGGGAAATATATAAGGACAAATCCTGATAGTCTATATATAAACACCATGTGTCAGACTCATAAGATAGATATAGAAAATTTAGCTCTGTATGTGTATGACCCAGACTTTCCAAGTTTTATACTTGCTTCTAATACTAATAGAGAATTTAGAAGTTTAAGTGTGTTGGCTTCTATGATATCTACAAATGCAATTTAAACGAAATTTAATTGTGAGGAGAGAGGCTTTAATGTTTCTCTTCTTTGTTTCAATAATATGCCTTAAATTGGCAAATATATAAATACTTATGTATAAATGGGAAAACATTTCTGCTTGACAACGATATGAGACTTCTGAAAGCTTGAGAAGAGCATGTTACATTTTTGTTCAGGTAATGGTTACTATTATAAATAAACATTTAAAATAGCAAGAAAAATGTAACTGATTTTATTGAAGAAAACTGCGAATAAAAAAGTTGAATTCTTTAACAAAACAGCTTTTTAAATTGCTCCCAATAACATATACAAAATTGACCAGATTTTGACCATCTTAATTTGACAATCAATGATAAATATTGAGTCTCTAAACTACTATAAGAACTCTTAAAAACTTGGTTTTATAGTTAATGACACTGGTTGAGAAGCCGTTTCCTATATGGAAGGGTCTGTGGGGTAATAGGTGTATACCACTACTTTCAGAGCTCTGTTGACTTGACTAGTATCTTACTGTTTTCCATTAAATAATGAAAAAGGAGTACTCTAAGGAGTGCTCCTTTTTGTATCTTCTTTAGGCTTATTGTTATTAAATTCCTTCAAGAAAAAGGTAGTAATGTCCAACCTACAAAATATAGATTGAACATTACTACCTTTTTCTTAGAGTTTTATCAATTAATAGTTTTCCGAGTTCATATATTGCTGTTAAAACTGCGATACAAAAAAGTAGTGCAGTATATTGTACAAGAAAAACTATGTTGAACCATAGCCCATAGACCATTGGGAAAACGACTAAAAGACAAACATATAATTCTATTTTTCGTCTTTTTCTTATTTGGAACCATCTTTCGTCTGTCAAAACTAAAACCCCTTTAAGTTAAATTAAAACCGTTAGCCCGTATTCGATCATTGAATTTTTTGGTCAAGCAAGTGATGCCCTCAGCTAAGTATAAGAATAATTGAGAGCTACCAAATAAATATTACCTTATTATCTATATTGGAATAATTTTATCGCAAAAGAATAAATTTAGAATATTCGGACTGTTTTCTCGTCCCAAAATAAGTTGACAATCCGACGAAAAAACTGATTGATAACGGTATCAATCAGTAAGGGCGAAAAACGATCGAGGATAGTATTACTTAGCATCGTTTTCTTTAAAGTAGTCATCAATGTACGCCTTAATTTTTTCAAAGTCTTTAGTCAGAAAAAATTTTGAAGGAACTTTTATGATAGGGAGGTTATTTTCATTATCAAAAGGAGCGAATGGCTCAGGAAGGACTAAGTAATCAACAGTATCTTTATCTCTCAGATAATTGATTGAAACGTCGTAATACGGTGAAAAATAGTCTTTGAGGCTTGTGTCTCTTTGATAAAGAACACCTGGAGTTAATGGTGTGTAAGATAACCCGTTGCTCAACACTAAGACAAAACAAATTCTTTTCATAAAAAATCACCTTTCTTTTCGATTAGATACTAGCATTATTTCAACAGCGAAGGGTTCGTTATTCATCTGGTAAATCCATTTTAATAGACAAATGGATAAAAAAGTAGTGAGTAATAGAAAAATGATTCAGTTGTTGGGTAAAAGGGAACTAGCAATCACAAATTGTTCCTTTACTTTAAAAAACAAGAGATAAAAAAATACCAAGAACAATTATGATTAAGATTTCTAATGCTCTTTCCAGAAACAAATTGTTGCTTTTTAAAAATATTGTTTTCTTTTTATAAGGAAACCAAAATGACTGGTTTGCGTAGTCTGGCGGGTACACGAGATCTAAAATACCACTGATAAACAGTAATGGAATTGCTTCGAAAATATTGTCATGGACGGCTAAATAAATATAGTATGTTAACAAAGAAATTTGAGCGATCCGCAGATATCTTAGGCTGGTAACTGTATGGTCCATCAAATCATCCTTTCGTAAATGATTATCTCATATTGAATGATTTGGTCAAATTAAAATTATAAAATATTTATTTATTTTCAGATTGCAAAATAAATTCTTTTGATTTAATAAACAATTTATAAATATCCTAAACAGAGGATATTTGGTGAATTGTCAAAGGGGATTTTCAGCTATTTATTTTAGAACGTCTTAGAGAGTTTTCGTTTGAAAAGAGTTTCAGGATAATAAGTTAGTCTATTAAATCAGTAGCAAAGTATGCACGTTGGACGAAATTAGTAGATTAATCAATAGCGATTTTTTTAGATAATGGTTATTTTGCTAAAACAAAAAATTACCAATTTTGTCTTTAATGCTTTAAGAGCAAAATATGCAGTGATATACTAAAATAAATAAACTTAATGGAATAGACACTAAACGGAGACTTTAAAAAATGACCAACCAACTAATCATAGAAGATCATCATTTCAAGAAAGGTGAGCTATCTAGCATAACGACGGCATATATCGATCAGTACCCAGTCGTTTACATACTCTACAACCGAAATGAAAAGAAAAGGCCTGTTGCGTACATTGGTCAAACGGTTCAAGTGAACAAACGATTGAAGCAGCACTTGAATAACTCTAAGCGCAGAGAAATTAAAGAAGTCTTGCTGATTGGACATGAAAAATTCAATCAATCAGCGACCTACAATATCGAAACCAATTTGATCAATCACTTCATTGGGGATGAGCAGTTTCAGTTACAAAATGTCAGTCAAACAAGACAGGTGCAGATGCATCAGTATTATGAAAAAGAGTATTATGATGAAGTGGTCTTCCAAGAGTTATGGGAAGAATTGCAAAGGCGTCAATTGGCGAAGCACTCAATCGATACGATTCGCAACAAAGATGTATATAAATTATCCCCTTTTAAAGAACTGACGCCAGAACAGTTAGATATAAAACTTGAAATCATTGAGTACTGTAAACAAGCGATTCAGCAGGATGAGACACAAAAAGTCTTGATGATCGAAGGAGAAGCTGGAACGGGAAAGAGCGTCCTTTTGGCATCTCTCTATAACACCCTTCAAGACTATACAAAGTCAGAGCCTGTATTAAAAGGCACCGATAACTATTTGTTGGTCAACCATTCAGAAATGTTAAAAACCTATCATACAATGGCAGAAAGTTTGCCAAATTTAAAAAAGAATCATATGTTAAAGCCAACTTCCTTTATTAATAAAACAGATAATCAGAAGTTGCACCCAGACATCGTTATTGTGGATGAGGCCCATTTGCTTTTAACGAAGAAAGACAGCTATAACAGTTTTCACTATGAAAACCAACTAGAAGAGATTATTAAGCGAGCAAAAATCACGATTTGTATCTTTGATCCGAAGCAAGTATTGAAAATCAAAAGTTATTGGGATCAGGACAAATTGGATCAGTTTCAGAAAAGGTACAATGCTTCTCTCTTTAAGCTAAAAGATCAATTAAGAATGAAAAGTAGTCCACAAATAATTCAATGGATCGATGATATCGTAGAAAAACGTGTAACATCGATTCCAGAATCAACAGCATCTTTTGAGCTTCAGATTATGGAAACCCATGATGCGTTGAAGAATAAAATCTTTTCTCTCGATAAAAAGGAAGGTCTGTCACGGATCATCTCAACATTCGATTATGTTCATAAGAAAGACGGAGCTTCTTATCTTGTAGATCCTGGTGGGATCAACCTGCCTTGGAATACGACCGATACGAAGCGAACATGGGCGGAGCGACCAGATACAATCAGTGAAGTCGGTTCAATCTACACCGTCCAAGGGTTTGATTTAAACAATGTAGGAGTCGTCATTGGCCCTTCCATTGATTACGATCCAGAGACCGACCAGCTTGTCATCGATATCGATAAATATGAGGACAAAGGGGCGTTTACGGGACGTGACGATATGAACCAAGAATTGACGAAGAAAGCCAAAGAAACGATCATCCTTAATTCATTGAATGTATTAATGAAACGAGCAATCAAAGGGCTTTACATCTATGCAATCAATCCCAATCTGCGCCAAAAACTCTTAACCCTACAAAACGAAAGGAGCCAGGCCTACCATGCAAAACCAACCCTCTTCAATGGAACGGATCAATAAATTCCGAGATGATCGCAATTGGCGACAATTTCATAATGAAAAAGATCTAGCTATTTCTATCTCCATCGAAGCCGCCGAATTGTTGGAGATTTTTCAATGGAAAACACCTAAAGAAGCCACTCAAGATTTCGAACATCTAAAAGAAGAAATTGCCGATGTTCTGATTTATTCTTATATGCTGGCAGACAATTTGGGTCTTGATATTGATGAGATCATCAAAGAAAAGCTGGAAAAAAACAACATGAAGTATCCGGTGAAAGAAAGTAAAGATTCGAAAAAGAAGTATAATGAATTGTAACAAAAAAGAAGCAAGGACGCTGCAAGTTCTTGCTTCTTTTTTTGATGGGATAGGAGCAACAATGGCTTTCTGAATTCATCAGTGATTGGTTACGAACGTCAAAAATCTGACATAATTGAGAAAGTTGAAGATAACTTCAAATTGGTTACAATTTTTCGGAAATTTGAAGTTAACTTCAAATAAGCCCAATTTTTATAAAAAACGAAGTTAGACCTACTGTCTGCAAGAACAAAAACAAGATTATCCTTTCCTAAAAATGAAGGCAAGGTCATCGGTAAAAAATCGGCAATAATGAAGGTCGTTTTCTATCAAAAATATTTCTCCCCAAAAACCTAAAAAACCTATTGCCCCCCAAGCCCACTTACTGTATAGTAAACAAGAATATTTCATGAAAATAACCAAAAATAACTAATTAAAAAGACTTTGTTATTGAAAATTGCGATTAAACGATGCTGTAAACGGAATGTAAGAAGGAGAAAACAATGACGTATTTAACAAACAATTTTGTGAATTGCATGATCACTTTAGGGTTTATCTTCATCCATCTATTTTCAAATGTTATCTCATCCAGAAAACTAAACGTGCAATACATGAGCTCCTTTGCCGCTGGGGTAGGAATCTCCTATGCGATCGTTCATCTATTGCCCCATTTGGCGTATTTTCAAACGGTGTTGATTGATGAATTTGGCTGGGACTCGGGGATTTTTTATAGTCATGGGGTCTATGGCATCGTTTTGTTTGGCTTAGTCTTCAGTTACGTGATCTACAAAATCGATGAGCGGACGTTTATGGTGTTAGAAAAGAAAGACATCACCAGTGCCAAAAACGCCTTTTTTTGGTCGGATATCGCTTTTCATGTGATCTACAATATCATGATCGGCTATATCGTGATTGCCAATACGCTATCAGAGCGTTTTTACATTTTGACCTACTTTATTGCTTTTGGTTTGCATTTTCTCATGAACGATTGGCTGCTCTATCACCATCATGGTGCCCTTTATAACAAATATGGCCGCTTTGTGCTTTCCTTTAGTATTTTCGCGGGAGCGGCGTTCTCCCTCTTTGTTTCATTGCCCTACTATTTGGTGGTCATCATTGAAGCCTTGATCACCGGCGCTTTGCTGGTGAATATCATCAAATTTGAGTTACCTAATGAAGGCGAAGGCAGTATTCGTGGGCTATTGGTAGGCACGATCTGCTCTGGAATTTTATTTGTATTTGTCTAGCGCGAAAAGGAGGACTGAATCATGGATGATTCGGTCCTCCTTTTTTGATAAATACGCAAAGCAATTACTATTTTCTATTTCAATCGAACAAATCACAATAGTTTTTTATTTTTTTGACCATTATTTACAATTTTGTTGCAATGTTCGCTTGCTTTTCCCAAAGACATTCTATAGAATGTAAGCGAATAGAAACCAAAAAAATAGGCACCTCGTAATTCTGTTGGCGCAGATTTACGAGGCCCTGATCAGTCACACCCTTAAGACAGTTGACCAATCAAGTTGCCATAGTTGATCGCCAAAGGCATCAACGTGTTTATTGTACCCGATTTCCTTGTCGATTTCTAGTAGATTCAGGCAGGTTTTTGGGCAAAAACCGTGGGATGCTGGACGCTTATTTTGCTATGCCAAAGGCATTGGACAATCTTGTCCAATGCCTTTTTTGTCGTTTGAAACGGTTCATGCGCAGGATCGTTTGCGGCAAATAAAAGGTGTGAAGATCAGTTGAGGACAGTTGCAGGGAAAATAGGCAGTCATAGTTGAGAAATCCAATGCCTTGCTTTCTTACTGTATTCATAGCAATAGCGTTTTGGCGATCAGGACTTCAATCCTAGGTTCTTGAAGGTGGCAAGCCTTGGTTTCTATTCACACTTCGAAAAGATACCTGAACGCACTCTTTCAGCGATCTTTTAAGTTTAAGGAGGAAGCTTATGAAGGATTCGTTAAAGAAATTTATGGAAGAAAAGATGCTACCATGGGGAATGAAAATTGGCGGTGAAAAGCATCTAGTTGCTATCCGTGATGGACTTGTCACCACGATGCCTTTGATTATTATCGGTTCTATTTTTGTTATTTTATCCAACGTTCCATGGGAAGGCTTTAACCTATTTGTTACTAGTATTTTTGGCGGGGAATGGCGCAGCAAATTAGATTTTGTCGTCCAAGTGACCTTTGGTGTGATGGCGCTGTTCAATTCCTTTGCTATTGCGTATAGTTTAGCAACCACATACCGCGTCAGCGGTTTATCTGCCGGTGTATTGGCAGCGTCGGTTTTTCTTTTAGTCACTCCGATTGAAGACGGCGGCATTCAAATGTCTTATCTTGGTAGCCGCGGGCTGATCGTAGCAATCATCACCAGTTTGATCACGGCGGAGATTTTCCGATTATTCGTACAAAAGAATATCGTGATTCGCATGCCAGAAAACGTTCCCCCGGCGGTCAGTCGCTCCTTTATTGCATTGATCCCCTCATTCTTTTGCCTCTCGCTTTTCTGGGTGATTCGTTTATTAGTGGAATCATTCGGCAACACGAATGTTCATGATCTGCTGTACAGCCTTGTGGGACAACCTTTATCGATCATTGGCGGAGGCTTTATAGGTGGTCTATTTGCCATTATGTTTACGTCATTGTTTTGGTCAGTGGGCATCCACGGTTGGGACTTGGTCTTGAGCGTCCTGCAGCCGACATGGATTCAAATGATCGATGAAAATCGGATCGCTTTTCAAAACGGCGAAACGATTCCGCATATCATCAATTATACCTTTATGAATACCTTTGTCTGGATTGGTGGGAGTGGCGTGATTTTGGGCTTGGCGATCTTACTCTTAGTCAGAAGTAAAAGCAAGTATTTAAAAGAGTTGGGGAAACTCGGATTTCCATCAACGGTTTTTAATGTCAATGAACCCATCATGTTTGGGTTGCCCGTTGTCATGAATCCATTGATTTTGTTCCCATATATTCTGACGCCGGTCGTTTGCTATATTATCTCTTATACGACAGTTGCCATGGGGATCGTCCGACCTGCCGTCGTTTTGGTGCCCTGGTCGATGCCGCCAATCATCGGCGGTTATCTAGCTACAGGCGGACATATTTCGGGGGCAATCTTACAGCTGGTGAATCTGACGGTTTCTATCGCCATCTATTATCCATTCTTCAAAATGCTGGATAATCGGACATTAGCCAGTGAACTCGGTTCAGAAAGTGGGGCGTAAAATGAAGACAAAACGATTATTGAATTGCACGGCAGCTGATTTTAAATCATTTGATAAAGACCAGCTATTGGAAAGTATCCGAGGAAGTGCGGGACGGACGATCGTAGCAGAAAATGATGTCCAAATCGATCCGATGTCTAGAGGAATCACCAATGCTGAATTCGTCGCTGCATTTGGGGCGGATTTGATTTTGCTGAACCTATTTGATTGCGAAAACGGCACTATCAAAGGATTACCGACAACTGATGACCCCATTCGCTTTTTGCAATGCTTGACGGGGCGGCCTGTTGGGGTCAATCTTGAGCCTGTCGACGATTGTGCGGAGCAGATGGAACAGTTGACAACTATCGCTACAGGGCGTTTGGCAACAAAGAAAAACATGGCTCGTGCAGAAGCACTTGGATTTGATTTTATCTGTCTGACAGGAAATCCTTCCACTGGCGTTTCAAATAAAGAGATCACAGCGGCAATCAAACAAGCAAGAGCCGTTTTCTCTGGGATCATTATTGCTGGAAAAATGCACGGAGCTGGTGTCAATGAACCTGTGTTGGATGAAGAAATTGCGTCTGCATTCATTCAAGCTGGAGCCGATGTTATTCTTGTACCCATTGCGGGCACGATTCCTGGGCTGAGTGAACAACACATGAGTGATCTAGTGGCCTTTATCCACCAAAAAGGGAAGTTGGTCATGGGCACCATTGGCACTACACAGGAAGGTGCAGATACAGGTACGATCCGTGCCTTGGCATTGACTAGCAAACGTGCCGGCTGCGACCTTCATCATATCGGAGATGCAGGTTTTTCTGGGACCGCTGATCCCGAGAACATCTTGCAACTATCCATCGCCGTCAGAGGCAAGCGCCATACCTATCACCGGATGGCCGTCTCAGTGAATCGATAGGTGGAACAAATGGGCACATGCCTATGAAAGGCAAGAATTGTTAGAAGAATTTTTCGTTGAATGTTGAATAATGAAGCAAGACCGAAACAGAGAGTGAGTTCTTTGTTTCGGTTTTTTTATAGTGAGTAGCATTGAAGTGTGGATAAAGTGTTTTATAATACATCTATCGGAGGTGCATATGTTTAAGATAGGTGAATTTTCAAAGCTCTCTCAAGTGAGTATCAGAATGTTACGTTACTATGATGAGATGGGCCTATTAAAGCCCAATAGGATTGATACGTTTACTGGTTATCGACTATATTCGGCTGCTCAATTGCCTGAACTCAATAAAATACTCTATTTGCGTGATAGCGGCTTTAGTGTAGCAGAAATTGCGGTGTTGCTGAAAAACAAAGAGCAGGACTTCCTTGCAGAACAATTAGAAAGAAAAGGAGATGAGATTAAGACGACTATTGAAGCGGAAAAACAAAAATTAATCAAACTAGAAGTGGCTAAATTAGAATTGACGAAGAAACGAATAGAGCGCCATTATCAGGTTACAATGAAAGCAGTCCCGAGTTATCATGTGCTCTCCCTTCGCAAAGTCATACCAAATTATTTTGCTGAAGCGGAACTGTGGAGAGAACTAGCCACTTTTATGGAAAATCAGAAAATAAAGAATTTTGGACAATCATTTTCGATTTATCACGACCAAGAGTTTAAAGAAAAAAATGTCGATGTTGAATTGTGTGTGCAAGTGAAAGCAGGCCTGCAGGTAGATTCCAAAGTATTTTCCAGCTACGAAACGGAGGCAGTGCCAATTATGGCGTGCACGATGGTGTACGGTGCATTCTCCAACATAGCCAACGTCTATTTGTCCTTGGCTGAGTGGCTACAAGAACATCCTTATTACCAAATGGACGGACCAGACAGGCAAATCGTGCATCGCGGTCCTTGGAATGAGCAGGAAGAACGTAATTATTTGACTGAAATACAAATACCGCTCATAAAACGTTGAGTAGCAGATTTTTTCTGTTTTTTCTTGACTCTCACACTGTGTCAGGCACTATTCTGAGAGCACAAAGAGGAAATGGAGGAAAGAAAATGACAGAATATAAACTACAACCGATCGGGATCATTCAAAACAATGAGGACGGATGCTTGCTCAAGCTTAAGAAAGAATATATTCCAGCTTTAGCAGGGATTGAAGGATTTAGTCACCTTCAATTAGTATGGTGGTTCAGTGATTTTGCGGATGCAAAGTATCGAATGATTTTGGATGCTGAGCAACCCTATAAACATGCGCCTGAAAAAATGGGGATTTTTGCTACGAGATCACCCATCCGACCAAATCCAATTGCATTAAGTGTTGTTCAAGTATTATCAGTCGATGTTGAGAAAGGAATTCTTTCTATTCCTTATATTGATGCAAACGACCAAACGCCACTAATAGATATCAAACCGTACACACCAAGTTTGGATCGAGTAGAAGTGCCCAGAGTTCCTTCCTGGTGCCATCATTGGCCGAACAGTTTAGAAGAATC
Source organism: Enterococcus sp. OL5 (assembly GCF_006491895.1). Lineage (NCBI taxonomy): Bacteria > Bacillati > Bacillota > Bacilli > Lactobacillales > Enterococcaceae > Enterococcus > Enterococcus sp. OL5. The sequence continues at coordinate 56,568 of NZ_VHIL01000013.1, read as the reverse complement.
TGCTGATTTTAATTGGGAAAATGAATTTAATTTTTAGAGGATGAAAAAATAGAGGAATCAATCGGAAGATTGTTGGCGCAACAATGAAAATTTAAGCAATGTCGATGTTCGATTCAAGTAAAGAAAAAACGCGGTTTGTTTTTAAGGGACATCCTCCGCTATAATTGGGGGGAACATTAGGAAGAGCGAAAGGAGTACACCACATGCTAACAGGCAACAAAGTCACTTTAATCCCTGCGGAAATCAAAGATAAAGAAGCGGTCTATCAATGGTGTTTTCACTCTGAAACCACAAAATATCATTCCGGACCACCTTCTTATCCTAATGCACCGATCGCCATTGAAGCAGAGTTTTTTGAGGACTATCAAGAGTATTACTTTACTGGTGCTCAACCGCAAAATGGCAGAGGCTTTTTGATTCTACATGCAGGTGAACCGATTGGCTTTATTAGCTACTCCTCGTTTCATCTAAAAGACGGCATAGCAGAACTGGATATCTGGTTGAACCGGGAAATTCATTGCGGCAAAGGATTTGGCACCGATGCGATCGTCACCCTCGGTGATCATTTACATGAAACATTCGGCATTCAAAAATTGATGATGCGGCCATCGAGAAAAAATATTGCTGCAGTCAAATCTTACGAAAAGGCTGGTTTTACGCAATCTTCCCAAGACCTTGCTGACTATTTGTTGGAAGAGTATCTTACTTTATATGCCGAAGGGGATTACGGGGCAGAAGAAACGGTGACATTAATCAAAACGTTTCCGTCAACTGCATTGAGTTGATCTATAATAGTCGGCTTTAAACGGTTAAAGGTTATTTCATGAAAACAGTCCATTTCACTTTGCAAGCAAGGGGAAATGGACTGTTTTTTTACGTTTTAGCAATTTAAGGTCATTCAAAATACTCGTTCTTCGCTCTGGCTTCTAACTTCGTTCGCACGCTAAATTCCTTCCTATGCAACAGTTATCGAAAAATTGCATAAGCCCTCTATCCTTGCTATTCCAACATTGAGAACAAAACATAAAATAAACATAGTTTTTTTGCAAAATTCCGAGAAACAGCGAGAATGTTTGTGCTATAATGGTCGCTCACTGTAAAAATTCAATAGAATCTGGGAGGGTATAGCATGCAGGAATACATTACGATCCACAACGCCAGGCAGAACAATTTGAAGGGCTTTGACTTGAAGATTCCCAAAAGAAAAATCACGATTTTCACGGGTGTCTCTGGTTCTGGCAAGTCATCGATCGTCTTTGACACGATCGCACAAGAAGCTGGTCGACAGCTGAATGAGAACTTTTCGAAATTTGTCCGCAACTTTTTGCCAAAATACAGCCAGCCCTATGCGGATGCCATCGACAATCTTTCGATGGCGGTAGTAGTTGATCAAAGCCGTTTAGGCGGCAATTCCCGCTCTACATTAGGGACGATCACGGATATCAACCCCTTGATCCGCTTGCTTTTTTCTCGTCTTGGTCAACCGTATTTAGGTCCTGCATGGAATTTTTCCTTCAATGACCCTCATGGGATGTGTCCCACTTGCGAAGGGATTGGGCGGATCGTCGGGTTAGATTTAGAAAAGGCACTGGATCTTGAAAAGTCCTTGAACGAAGGGGCGATCCTGCTTCCTGGCTACAAAGTCGGCTCTTGGCTACTGAAGTCCTTCACCAATACGGGCTTTTTTGACAATGACAAGCCGTTGGAAGAATATAGCGAAGAGGAAATGAACCGCTTTTTGTATGCCCAAGGAGAAAAAATCGATTCCTTGTATATGGAAGGCATGAGTTCCACCTATGAAGGCTTAGTCGCTCGTTTTAATCGCTCCAATATCAAAGGTGGCAATGAAAGCTCCGCTGCTACGCAGAAGAAAATCGCTTCTTTCATGAATGAGCAGAAATGTCCTGACTGTCAGGGAAAGCGATTCAATCCACAAGTACTCGCGTGTAAAATCGCGGGCTATTCGATTGCGGACGTTTTGGCGATGCAAGTGGATGAACTATTGACGGTTCTTCAAGAAATCTCGGAGGAGAGTGTCCAACCCCTGCTTCAAAACATCCAAGCGAGAATCACTGATCTGATCAATATTGGGTTGGATTATGTTTCCTTAGACCGTGAAACAACGACGCTTTCTGGTGGGGAAAGTCAGCGGGTAAAAATGGTCAAACACTTGTCTTCTAGCTTGAACGATGTGATCTACATTTTTGATGAACCGAGTATTGGGCTGCATCCAAGGGATGTCCATCGATTGAATGAATTGTTAGTCAAACTACGGGACAAAGGGAACACCGTCATCGTAGTGGAGCATGACCCAGATGTCATTAAAGCAGCCGATCACATTATCGATGTTGGTCCTAAAGCTGGAAAAAATGGCGGCTATATTACTTACGAAGGAACCTTTGAAGGTTTGCTGCGATCAGATACACTGACTGGCAAAGCCTTTGGACAGATGGTGGATTTCAAAGAAGCCCCTCGCAGAAGCCAACAGTTTATCGAAACGAAAAAATCGACGCTGCATAACTTGAAAAATACAGCACTGCGGGTGCCATTAGGGGTATTTACGGTGGTGACCGGTGTCGCTGGTTCTGGAAAGAGCAGTTTGGTAAATGGTGTTTTTGCCAAAGAATACCCTGAAGCCATTACGATCGATCAATCAGCGGTGGCGGGGAATATTCGCTCTAATCCTGCAACCTATTCAGGAATCATGAATGACATTCGCAAGTTGTTTTCGCAAGAAAACAAGGTTTCAGCAGGTCTTTTTTCCTACAATTCCGAAGGTGCTTGTGAAACGTGTAAGGGCCACGGGACCATCAAGATGGAGCTGTCCTTTATGGATTCCGTCGAGGTTTTGTGTCAGGCATGCGGCGGCAAACGGTTTAAAGAAGAAGTCTACCAGTATCGCTTGAAAGGCAAGTCGATCGATGAAGTCCTTGCCATGAGTATCACGGAAGCGGTGGAGTTTTTTGAGGAAAAAGCGATTCAAAGAAAACTAAAACAGATTTTGGCTGTAGGTCTAGGATACATGACCCTCGGACAGCCATTAAATACCTTGTCTGGCGGTGAATGCCAACGACTGAAGTTAGCAAAAGAATTAAGCAAAAAAGGCAATATCTACATTATGGATGAACCAACGACCGGATTGCACATGGCAGACATCAAAAGCATCTTGGCGATCATCGAACGATTAGTAGAAAAAGGCAACACGGTGATCGTGATCGAACACAACCTTGAGGTCATGAAAGCAGCGGATTGGCTGATCGATGTCGGTGTTGATGGTGGGATTCGCGGTGGTGAAATCTTGTACGAAGGAACCCCAGAACAACTGATCAATTGTCAATCGTCGATTACTGCGCAGTATTTATTTTAACGAAAAAGCCAAGACTAGCCGTAAGCAGCTCTTTTCATCGAGTGTTGCTTGCGGCTTTTTTTCATTCCATCGAAGAAGCGATTATAAGTTAGAAAATAAAATTCAGAACGCTATTTTTTTCATTATTAGTAGGTTTTTTGATAAAAATACTGTAAATTTGAGTATATAATTACCAAATAGTGGTCTATTTATGTAATAGTATAGAAAAGAATCTCTTGAAAAAGGAGTGGAGTGGATGAGAGAGCTGCAATTGGCCTTCATCAGCAACCGCACAACCGCGCGGTTGTTTCGGCTGTTGAGTACGATTGAGCGAGATCGGGTGTTTACGATTGGCGACTTAGCTGAGCGCAATCAGGTAACTCAGCGGACGATTGCCAATGATATCAAATACATGAAAGAATATTTTGGGGACAGTATAGTTCTTGTTTCCGGCAATAGCGGGTTTGTTTTCGAAGAGAAAAAGCCTACAGAATATCAAAAAAGAAAACAAAGTTTGTTAAAAAATGAATGCTTATTTGAAATTATCGGGAATATCTTTCATGGCAAGTTAGCTAAGGTGGATGAGCTAGCACATCATTACCATTTTTCAGAGAGTACATTTCGGCGCTTACTTAATCAGCGCAACCCTATTTTGAAATGCTATGGCTTACAATGGACCTCCAATCCTTTAACGATTGAAGGAAGCGAAGCCAACTTACGTAAGTTTTTCAAAGATTTTTACTATGAAGGGGTCGAAACGATCTATACATTGGTCCCAGACCAAGCATTGCATGACTTGATTTTAGGGCAATTGGATGACAAGTTCGGCTATTATGAAATCGGATCTGGGGCGACCCCCGCAGCGTTTTACTATACGTTTTATATTGCCATCAAACGCGCGAGCCTTGGCTATCATATCACTGTGCCCAAAGAACTGGTCAGGCAAGCGTATAAAGGGAATAGTTTCGCCAAACTTTATTCCTTGAAAAAAGGCATTGAAGAAATCTATCAGACCCAGTTGCCCAAAGAAGAATTTGCTTGGATTTACTTGGTCACCCTGTGTAAGCGAACCTTGGATCAAGGAGAACGAGAGCAAAAATTTTACCGTCAGTTTCATCAAGGTACAGCGATTGCAAACGTGGCCGAATTGTTTCTGCAGAACCATGATGTGCCCAAAGAGCAAGCCATTACGGTGGCGACGTTTTTACGTTCTTTCTTTTTATCGAGGAAAATAAACCATGCGATTGCGCCGGTTTTGAACAAGGAAATGGATGATATCAAAGAAGTGATCATGCGTTCCAACAGCGAGAATTATCAAAAGAACTTACAATTTCTTAAGGAGCAGAGCAAAAAACTCTCTTTGTCTAGTGCTTACTTAGAAGACATCTGTGTCAGTTTAACAATTTATAGCGAGTTGATTTTCGATTATTACGCACCAGCAAAAACCATTTATTTTCTCCTAGAAGGAGATCATTTTGTGTGCCAGCACATTCAAACTCGAGCAATCCAGCGGTTTGGCAGCAAGCACGAGTTGACCTTTGTGCAGCTGCAATATTTAACAAAGAAGACGCTAAATGGATCACATATTGATTTGATCGTGACCAATTACAATCGCTATCTCGTCGATTACAAAGTCAAAACAGATTATTTATTATTAAAATCTCTTCCAGATGATCGAGATTGGGAACATCTCGAACGGAAAATAAACCCGTATCAAAAACCGCTTTTTTAAACCCATTCCCGTACCTTTCACACAGTGAAAGAGGTAGGTTATTTATTCATCTATTTCAGGTGTTTATGAAAATAATGATTTTCTTTTGCTAAAGGACCACGCTATTCTTAGTTTAGTAAGGACCACGCGTGATACACTTACAGTTTTTTTCGTCTCAATAACCTTCGTTTTTAAGAAATCGGAACTCGTATGTAGATATTATTTTACAAAAACCCAATCTAACAACTTTCTTCAGACATTTGATTCGTCCAAATGTCTTTTTTTGTCGTTCCCCCAAAAACGAAGAATATTGAGACAACTTTGTGCGAAAAGGAGGAGGCTGTTTCTTAGCTTCAACCTTCTTGATGCACCAAAGACTTGAAGAAAGGAGGATATGATGAAACTACTTACATTGTTTTCTGCAGTATTCCTACTAAGCAGCACGGCGGTCAACACGACGCTGGCGTTCCAGCAAGTTGCTTATGCAGAAACAGAGTCACTTTCTGAAGAGACGCAACACTCCTCAACTGAGGAAACCACTAATTCTGCTGATCGATCGGAAGACCAAGAAACAACCGAAGAAAGCAGTGAAGAACAATCTTCTTCGGAAGCCACGGATGATTCCACGACAGCTAGCCAAGAAGAAGCAGAGGAAAATGAAGCACTGCCCGAAGCAGAAACGCCAGATAGCTCAGAAGATGAAGCGGAAACAGAAGCTGAGAATGAGCAAGTCGAAAGGTTTGATGCTGAAGCTTCAGCGGTCGCATTGACTGTAGCAAGTGAGGCGCAATTGCGGGCAATTTTACTTGGGGAATCCTTCACCGATGAAGATGGCACGGAGTATCATTACGAAGAAATCGCCAATGATCAATCCTTGGTGCTTACTTTTGCCAACAACTTGGCATTAACTGAGCCAATCAGTGGTATCCAACGGACAGACGTTACTTTTCGTAGTCAAGATACGCCTGTGATCCTTTCGCAGACGGCGGCAGAGAACCTGATGCAGTTTGCGGCACCCGTTCAACTGACTTGGCAAGGGGTGCAACAACAAGGCATTCAGTCGGCGCAAGGGCTGGCTCAAACAACTGGGGCATCAACGATCACTTTTGAAGATACCCAACTGGAGCTGACCACTACCGCAGGACGCGTGGTGAATAACAACCAAGCACATCTTCATTTCAAAGGAACCAATGTGGTGACGACAGCGACGTCTTCCATTCCAACGTTATTCACGGCTGAAGGACTCTTGGTCGAAGGGCAATTGACGGTCAATCATCGCTCATCAAATGCCACACCAATCTTTGAAATGAATCAAGTAGCAGTGGCTAGCCAAGCTGAAATTTCTGTCACCCGAAGTACCAACAGCAATACTGGCACTGTCTTTCACATGACAGGTACCGCAGCAAGCCTTGATTTTGGTCAAGGAAGTATGACCACGATTCGCCAATCTGGCGCAATGGTTTCTCTACCAAATGCCAATCAAGATAGTCGGTTGACGCTAGCAACCGGGGCAACACTAGATGTTGGCACGGGACAGGGGCTTTCTGGTAATTCCACCAGCACGCTAGGCGAAGTAAGGTTACAAGCAGGGAGTCAGTTAAAACTATCTGAGTACGGGACGGTCAGCGGGACGCCCGCCATCAATGTCGGACACCGCTTCATCGTTGAAAATAGTACCGCGGACCAACCTACCATTATTGAAGGAACGCGGACGGGCACAACGACCGGAGCTTTTATCCAGCTCCAAAGTGCAAATTCCTCCATCGATTTTGGGGAGAATACACAAACGCGAATATCGCAGCATGGACCGATGTTTACGGGTGTGGCTAGTACCACGATAGTGATTCAAGACCACGTGAAAATGAACAATCAGCATAGCAACGGGTTTAATGGCAACGTAGCAGTCAACAGTATTGCGATTGGTGATCAGGTGGATATAACCATAAGTGAACCTAGTAATGCCACTGTTGGTCAAGCGTATCGAACCTTTTTCGCAACGTCTTCGGTTCAAATCGGAAGTCATACAACAATTGACGTGCCGAGAACGCGAACGACCTCTTCAGCAAGTACATCGAATGTCGTCATCGGCTTAGCATCAAGCAACGGGAAAATCACCATTGGTGACTATTCTGAAATAGCCGTGAACCAGCGAGGGGCGTTTGTCAACGCAAGTTTGTCCCATGTCACTTTAGGGAAATACTCAAAACTAACGGGCGTATTAGGGAATGGCTTTACCGCTGGAACGATGGTCGATCAATTTGAGCTGCTTGAAGGGGCTGAAATCAATGTTGCTGAGCATTCAACGAGCACAGCAGCCAATTCTTTTTCCGTGCAACGACGTTTCTTCCTAGGAGAAAAAGCAGCGATCAATTATTCTCGCACATCATCAGCAGCCAATCCTTTCATTGCACTGGGTTCAACGTCGACGGCTTCACAATTTTTGTCAGAAGCAAATGCAACCATCACCCTCAATCAAGTAGGACCATTGGTGACTGGTCGCAGCACAACAGATATCTATATTGGTGAAGCAAATACGATCAGCCTACAAACCGCACAAGGCTTTACCGGTGGTACCTCATCTGCTGCTTCTTCAACCATTCGCCGGTTGCATGTGGGCGATCACTCTGAAATCACCGTTTCTGGACGAAGCAATGCAAATGTTGATTTTTTCCGGTTTAGAGAAGAAATCAAACTAGGTCGTGAAGCGGAAGTAACGGTCAATCATACAACACGACAAGCTGCACGAGCCGTTTTTCGTTTAACCTTGGCGAATTCGAAATTTACGATGGAAGAAGGAAGTAAAGTCGAAGTTGATACTGGTGGACGATTTCTACAGGGAGTCGGAACAACAGATCTGTTATTCGGCGAAAATTCCTATACGAGAATAAACGCTGCTAGAGGAATGACAGGAAACACCACTGTTCGTTCAGTTACGCTTGCGCAACATGCTGAAGTGCATTTGACAGAGCCAACAACGACGGCGATTCAAAATTCAGCAACAAGTCAAAATTATTCCAGAATCCGAGTATCACAAAGAGTGGAGTTGCAAGACAATGCTACCATGACGTCAAGAAGAGATCGAACGACTTCAGATTCCCGATTTATTTGGTTGACTGCTAGTAATTCATTTGTTCGGATTGGTAAAGGGGCTACCCTCGACGTGGATCAATCTGGAGGAATCTTTAGAGTAACGACTTCCTCTAATTTCATTCTCAATGATGAGGCAACATTTAAAGGTGTTGCGAGAGGTTTAAATACTCAGGCGGGAGGCAATGCCTCAAGCAATCATTCGAATTCATTTGCGAATATCACAGTAGGGGCCAGAGCTAATTTTTCCATGACCGATAATCGGACAGGAATGGGAACATCGGCGGAATTTATCAATCGCCCGTTAGTCAATGTGCGGAATTCATTTTCGGCAGGAGAAGATTCTACGGTTGTATTGGAAACCATAAGAAATAAATCTGAAGTTCTTTATTTCAGACTTGCCAATGCACGATTGAATATAAACAATGTGAATTTGTTTGAAATTAGTCATCCTACGACAAGAACTGGTCAAGCCAATGCGCAATTGCAGCGTTTGATCCGATCTGCACAAAATACGGTTGCGAACGGTTTGAGAATCAATGTTGCGAGTCAAAAATTAGCAGTTTGGGAAAATGCTTCTTTAGATGAACCAACAGAAGAATTTATCAATATTTCCGGAACGATGCGAATCAATCGAAATGGGGGAAATACATTCCCTTATGGCGGCACAGGAAATGGCGAAGCGCGTTCCAGATTACTGAGTGGCGAGCAATTAGAGGGTTCTTTGGAAAGTCTGGAAAAACAAACGGACATTTACCAAGTGATTGCTAAGAATAACTTCAATAAGATTCGTTTTTCAGAACCAGAAGGCCTCATTGCCCGAATCGATGCATTGAGTGATCAGTCGACTGAAATCACTGGTTCCATGTACGAGGATACCGATGTCACCTTGATCTCCTATACAAATACCGATGGAGAAATCGTCGAATTGGACAAAAACTCTGAACGAATCGAATGGGGCGACTATCGGGATGAAAATCAGCTGTATCGCTATTTCCGCATTCCCTTAAGAGAAAATGAGCGATTGGAAACAGAGACAGAAGTGTCGATTTTCTTATCGAAACCTTCGATTGAGACCTATGTCGATGTGACCGCTCGTCAAACCGTGATTAAAGGTGTGAATTTTGAAGCATACAATATCACTTTAGATCGCTATAAAATTAATGAATTAAGCACGCAAGAAGAATTAGATGCTTTGATCCTTCAAGAAAGTCGCGCGCAAGCCGCAAATGTGTTGACGGAAGCGGATATGACGGATGACTTTCGCATCGTAGAAACGGATCTTACACGAGAAGTGGACGAAGACGGCAGTTACTTCGCTGTTCTTGAGGTGGGGAATAAAGCCTACCAGATGACTATCGGTATCGATGTGACATCGAAACTGGAGCATATGCGAGTGACGATCCCGACCAAAATGGTCTTTGAATCCTTGTACAATACGGCGGAATCGAATCGTAATTTTGAAAGCCAAGCGTATGAGATCCGCAATCAATCGCCAATTGCTGTGGATACCTATATCAATCAATTGGCGATCGATGATCCTGCCGGAATCGTCTTGTTAGAAGAGGGAGAAGATCCCCTCGATTACGCTGAAAGTGAAAGCGAAGAGGAAGACCCAACCCTTACTTATGACGATATCTCAACCCCGCTGTTGCGACTGAACCTAAAAACGGAAGAAACCCAGATTCAACTCTATGAAGCGATGGAAGAACAACACTTGGTTCGCTTAGAAGAAAGAAGCCGCGTGCCGATTTCCTTAACGGGGGATTTCTATGGGGACTATCCCCAGTGGGTCGTTGATTCAGAAGCCGATCAAGGCGGGTATTATGAAGACTTGCTTGTACCGAATTATCGCATCGTCTTACGCTTTGTTCCACGAGACTAAGAAAAAAAGATCGTACCAAATGGGAAGGAGGTGAATCCATTGGAGCAAACGAATCAAACCGAAAATAAAAAACGACGGAAATGGCTCTGGTGGTTGTTGCTATTGGCCGTACTTGCCGGTGGACTCGGGTACTATTTCTATCAATCAAAAGAAGCGGTTCCGTTGATCAGTGCAGACCTTTTGCCTGAATCTGGCGATGCCACCGATCAGCGATTATCTGAACGGGCGCAGGAAATTGCAGATGCGAATTATTTCACCCTGCAAATCAATCCAGAAGCCATTTTTGAAGATGGTCAAAGCACGGGATCCATCGAAATCGTTAATCCAGGCACCAATGTGTACCCAATCGCCGTGGATATCTCTTTACTGTCGAGCGGGGAAGTCATCTATTCTTCCGGTGCGATCTATCCAAATCAATTTGTTGAAAATGTCGCCTTGGCGACACCATTGGCAAAAGGCGAGTATCCTGCCAAAGCCACCATCAATATTTACGACCCTGAAAGCAAAGAAAAACAAGGGGTCACTGAAGCTGAATTAACGATTATCGTTAAGAATTAAAAAAGGAAAAGTGAGGAAATAAAAATGAAAAAATTTGTAGCAGCTATTCTAAGTACAGCAACGATCGCAGGAGTAATCGCAAGCGGCACCACCGCTTTTGCGACACAAACTATTGACGGACGTGAAGGCGATACGTCAGGAGATGTCCAAGTAAACGGGATCATCGGTGAATTCGATAATACAACACCTGGACCAAATCCCGATGATTTGAACCAATGGATCAATGTAACGATTCCAACGACTGCTTTGTTCTATACGACAGAAGCGTCAAGTCATACAGAGATCGTTTCGCCTACGTACACAGTGACAAATAACTCAGCAGTTGGTGTGATCGCTTCTGTTGCAGGTGTTGATACACCATTGAATATGTCTGAAGTAGACTTGTTAAACGTAAACGGGATTGAGTTGTTTGAAAACGGCACACCAACTGTAACAGAAACAGAATTGTTTACCCTTGAAGGCAACCAAGGAACGAATGAAGGGACGTTTGCGTTCACTGGTGAAGCAACTCCTGTCAATGCATCAGAAGAATCAAACCCAAGTTTCAAATTGGTCTTGAGTTTTGCGCCGGATGTAGAGGAAGACTAAAAACTGAAATCCCAGTAAAGAAGGGATCTATCGTATGAAAAAACGAAAAAGAATCATTTTTTTCATCGCTGCATTACTGGCTCTGACTGTCTGGGATCTATCAGAAACCGTTGTCGCAGAGGCGACAACAGGGCAGGTCACTGTGACTGGTCGAATTGGTGAAACAGCGAAGGAAGAGGAAGAAGCAGACGATGACAATAAGAAAACGATCGTCGCAGATGCTTCTCAAATCGGACAAGGGAAATTACCGCAAACAGGTTCTTCAAACACCACTCGTTTGATCATCCTTGGGTATGCACTCTTAGTACTGTTTGTCATTGCAGCGACAAGAAAAAAGAAGCACGGTGAAAGCGTCGCTCCTTAACTATCGTCATCGCTAGAAGCGTAAAGGAGAAACTGTGAGGAAAACTTACAGTTTCTCTTTTTTAATGAAAGAGTAGAGCGGATAAAAAATGAATCAAAAAGGTAAGCAGTCCTTAGTGATACCACAAACGCTGTATAAGTGAGGTCAGTGATAGTTTTGAAAGGATACAGAAGATGAAGATCAGGAAAGAAGCGTTTGAAAGAACCATCATAAATAGTGAATATATTGGCTACTATTATCATCTGCTGACTGCAGATTCTAGCCCCTATCCCGAAGGGGAACAAATAGATAAGATGCGTTACTTATTAGAAAATAATCACATAGAAGAAATAAAAGCGAATGCTCGCTATTTGTTCATTTTTCGTACGTATAAAGTACCTAGTGTCCTACAAAAAGAGTATCAGTTGTTGGAAGAATGCGTCTCGTACATCTCAAATTTGAACACCCATTTGTTGATGCCTCAAGAAGCAATTGAGCAAAGTCTTTCAATCAAGGCAGAAGATGAGGCGAAGGATCAAAAAGAGCATTACAAGCAGCTGGTCAGAGGGTTGCTGGATATTCTTCATTGACTACTGGACCTTGGTGTTTTTTCAGTAGCTAGAAAAAGTAGTGAATAGATAACGAAAAAGAATAGGCTGAGACTTAGGAAGAAAATAAGGGGGCTTGTTCCCCTCAAAGAAAGGAGCAAAGAAGCTTGACTGTATTTACTTCAAAGATAGAATATCTTGATGGATTTCAAAAGAAATTTACGGATTCCAATCGTGAAAATGGTGCCTTAGCCTCTTATGTAGAAAAGCAATTAACGTTACTTGATCAATTGGTAGCAGGGATTTCTCCAGAAACATTTTGGGCGATCACCCCAGATATTCTGGGAATCGATGCCAAACTGGTTTTAGTCACAGAAATGATGCGATTTGACGATTTTTCCGATGACGAGATCATCCGAATCGTCGAAAAAGATTATCGCTTTTATCTGAAAGAATTGTGCGGTTACAATCTAGGAATGGAAACGAAGCATTCTCTGGTTTTCAACGTGAGATAAATCAAGGAGGGGAATAGTCGGAATCACTTCTAGCAAAACGATTTGGTAAGAAGTGATGAGTATTTTTAATGTTTCTGCAATTAGTAAAGGTGTGCGATTGAAATAGAAGGTTTGTATCGAAAAAAAGGGTGAATAGACAAAAAGCATTCAGGAATTGGTTTCTTGAATGCTTTTTGTCTATTCATCTATCTGAAAAAGGTCTTTGCTTTGGTTTCTACTCCCTCTCATGTAAAATCACCGTTAAAACGATGCCGAATCAGTAAAAATTCTGCAAATAAAATTATTTGTGTTATATTTGAAGGGCATCTGTTCATTTTTTTAATATTCGTTTATTTTTAATCGCGTATAGTGAGAAAAATAAACGACGCGATGGCTATTTTTTTCGCATTAATTGATTAGCTGGGGAAGGTTTGTCCAAATAAAACCCTTGTTGAAGAAAAATCTCTTCTTCAAGCAAGTACTCATGGATATCCGAGGTTTCGACCCCTTCGACAATAAATTGGATTTTACGATTGCTGGCGATATTTCGCCAGAAGTCGATCAAAAAGAAAATCTCCTTTTGGGACAGCACTCGCAACGAGATAGGCGAAAATTTGATCACATCGATTTTATCCAGCATCGGTGCAATATTTGTCAGTGAATGAATGCCTGTCCCTACATCATCCAATGCGACAGAAAAGCGCATCTTTTTTATTTGGTTGATTTTGTTCATAAGAAAAGACTTGGGATCACAGGCGATAGAAGGTTCCGTATCGTCTTCGGTGATCTCAATCAAAATACGATCATGGTAGGGTGCTAAGTCAGCTAACATCAGAAAGGTTTCTGGGTAGCTGAGTTGTTGCGGGTGGATATTAAGACTGATTTTTGTTTCTTCATTCGGGTGAAGTAAGCTGAAAATTTCATTTCGGTACCATTGCAGTAAGCGAGTGTGTAGCTTTTTGTATTTGATCACTTGCTGGAAGAAGGAAAGGGGAAACCTATTTCTTTCGGTACTTCTCAATAATAATTCGTAGCCAATCACTTTCTGACTATCTGCTTTCATTTGAAAGATAGGCTGGGCATCAAAATATAATTGAGGAAATATCGATAAGAGTTCTTGTTCTATTTTCTCAGACATTGGTTTCTGCTCCTTTCTGGGGTAGTTTTATTTTTGGTTTCATGAAGTGCAGGAAAGGAAGATCGAGTTCTTTACCTGCATTGTTAAAGAATCGAGCCTTTCAAAATCATGGGCGAAGGATTTTAAAGAAAAATCTATGAAAGAAAGAAGGAATAGTGTGTTTGTCCATCTGATTTATGCTGCGATCTATTCTGTTTTAGTTGTAAGCTTGCTCATTTCGTATGATCTGTTTATCAAGAACTTCAAAGAATTGAATTTACGCTTGTCATTTAAAATTCTTATCGGTGTCGTTCTGTTCATTTCGCAAGTCTACTTTATTATATCATTTTCTTTGAACAGTATCGGTTATGTTGCGTATGAATATACGATTCCAATCTTTATTTATTATTTTGGTATCCTCAAAGAAAAAATATATCTGATTGGGCTGGTCCCCGTCATCTTGCTAACTTTTTTTGCATTGATCAATAAATTCGAATGGGGAGCCATGCTCTTTATTATCGGATTAAATTACATCATTTTAATCATTACTTGCTTATTAAAGAAAAGATTTTACGGACAGACAAATCATACTGTCTTTTATCTATTTTCGATTGTGGTTACGGTTGTCTCGCCGATGGTCAATGCATTGCTTTTTCATCGCCGTGAAGTTGGTCTTTGGGATGCTGTCACTTTAGGGATTGGATCAGTGGCAATCGTTTCTTTATGGAAGTATTATCTGCAGAATCAAAAAAACTTTCTCGAAAAAATCAATACGAAGATCATTGAGCGCAATTATGATGAGTTGACGAAGGTAAAAAATTTCCGTAGTTTGAACGAAGATATTTCAAAATTGGTGATAAACGAGAAGGATCAGCTGGTCGTGGTGATGATGGATTTAGATCATTTTAAGCAGATCAATGATCACCATGGACATCAAATCGGCAATCAAGCCTTAACCTTCTTTTCGGATAAACTGACGACATTTCTCTATCAAAAAAGTCCTTCCCATTTAATCGAAGTCTATCGGTATGGTGGCGAAGAATTTTTAGTCCTATTTAAAGAGAATACTTCCGTGTCAGTGAAAAAAATTATTGAAGAATTTCATTTGTTCTTAAGTAATGAACAGTTGAAACTAGAGGGAACACAACTGACCCTTTACTTTTCAGCAGGGATTTCAGAAGCAGGTCCTACGTTAGACATTTCAGAAATCTTTTATCAAGCGGATCAAGCATTGTACGAAGCCAAAAGGAAGGGCAGAAACCGCACGATCATATTTTCTTGAGACGCTTGCTTTTCTAAAGAAGGTTCTGCAGTCTTTTCTCAAGTAGATTGGGTGTTGTAGGAAACCAAAAGGAAAGACAAGGCCGTATGATTTTTTTAGACGAATGCTTTTCAGAAGAAGTTTTAATAAAGAGACAATGTTCGCAGGCTTCTTTGTCCAGCGTTGTAGCTTTTTCAAAAGGAAGAGGGGAAGCAATCTGGTAAGTATAATGGTTTACTAAACGGTTTCCGATTATCTTGAGAGGTTAAGCGAGGATAGAAAGGCAAGGAGAGTGCTTTTTAAGAAGTGGGAAGAAACCACTTCTTTTTTTGCACCAAGCATTGGGTAGCCGCACTTGGCAGCATCGAATTGGTTTTCTGCGTGTTTACACCCTTAGAAAGCAATGGTATATTTATTTGATAAGTAAATAAAATTATTTTTTTCCTGTGTGTAACGAAGACTGACTAAGGAGACTTCCCTATGAAACCAATTCGGCGATCACTGTACCAAAGTGCTTTATACGTAGCTATTCCTTTGATCGTGAGTCTACTGATTGGCTACTTAGCCAAATGCTCACTCCTGATTCCTGCATCCATTATTTATGGCGTTCTCTTGGTGTTTATGATCCCTTCCGACAGCTTTTTATCAAGCAGCGTGGACTACCAAACGAAAAGCATGAATCCAAGTTTTCGTCCTCCGCCATTAAAGAGAAGGATCGAAGGTGCGCCAGAAACGATCAATTTCCTCTTCGTTTTAACGGCACTGGTTTTGTGTTTGCTGCTCTTGTTGGTTGGGTAAAGGGAATTCATAGAAATTAAGTACTAAGAAGAATGTCGAAAAGAAAAGGAGAACAGCGATGAAATTACTCAAACAAATTAATTTAATGGATGATAAAAAAACAATAAAGAGATTGAATCTCGCGGCGATCCCTAGTTTTATTTTTTTCTATGTGTTCTTTACACTCTTTGTCTTAGGTGGTCATGGGTCAAATGCTGAAACTTCGTTTATTTTCGATCTTTTGCTCTTAATGGTTGCGTATTTTATTCTCATCATTGTTCATGAATTGATTCATGGTGCCTTCTTCAAGCTTTTTGACCCTAAAGGGAAGGTAAAGTTTGGGTTCAAAAATGGGGTAGCATATGCCACGAGTCCCCATTCCTTTTATTCAAAAGGGAAATTTGCCATCATTTTATTGGCGCCATTCATTGGCATTTCTGTGGGCCTCTTTCTATTATATTTATTTGGCTGGTTGACGGCATCTCTTTTTACCTTGATTGCTACCGCACATGCCGCTTCTTGTGTGGGAGACTTTTACTTTCTTTTTCTGATTGTTAAAGCACCAGCGAACAGTTGTGTAGAAGATACTGAAGTGGGGTTGAATATTTATCAAGGAGAGTAGTTTATTTTTTCAATTGATCTTGGCAAAATCAAAGAGCAAGAAAATGTATGCTAGAAAATCTCTTACAAAAAAACAAACACCTCAAAAGTGTTTGTTTTTTGTAAGACTGTTTATAAATAACGTATATAGCAAGAAGACTGTTCGGCCGACAAAAAGAAAATTTGTTTTAAACGACCGTTTTCTTACTAGCGCTTTACCGATACAACGGCAAACTACCAGCGACTTTATTGATACTCTTTTTCTTGCCTTTTAAACAAAGACCAAAATAAGCCAGTGTTTCTGTGGGAATCGTCTCAAGCGTCTGACGGTATTGCTCGTAAGAATTGGTGGTCTGAGCAACGTCGGAAAAATCAATGATGGTTACTTCTGGATCTGCTTGCTGACTGATCGATTCACGAATGGTCTGCAACTGTTCCTTGTTCGTTTTTAAGATAGGAATGGGAAAGTTGACAATGCCAAGGTGTTTTCTGCCCGTCGAATCGTAAATATCTTCTCCGATTCCTTCGGGAAACAATTTGCCTAAGGTTGCGCCTAAAATTGCTGCAGTATTTGCAACTAAGCCAATCGGTAATTGTTCATCGATAATCATGACACATTTTTCTTGGTTATTCATACGTTCTCACCCCATCTTCTTGGTAAATTGTTTGGTAAGCTTTGGGGGTGACCCCAATCAAGCTTTTAAAGATACGGGTAAAATGACTTTGGTCACTAAAACCTGTCAGAAAAGCGACTTCTGCAATTGCTTCTTGTGCTTCCAGTCTTTTCTTGGCAGCACTGATGCGCACCGTACTTAAATATTGAAACGGCGACAGCCCATACGCTTTGGTAAATTGCCGAATCAAGACGTACTGATTCATTCCAAGACCGTCACTTAATTCACTCAAGGACAATTTTTCGGCATAATGTTGATCGATATAGGCTTTTGCCGCTGCGGCTTTATTTGAAACCGGATCTGTTTGTTCGTGGGTGAAATCCGCATACTGAACAAGCAGGTCGTGAAGGAGACAAGTAAAGCGTTCTTGTTTTTCAAACTCATCGCCGCGATCCGACAGCAACAGCTGGTGCACTGCATGAAATTCCTCTTTTTCTTTCACTTGGCGAATGACCGGTTCAGGAAAGTGCGGCGTCAATTGAGTGTTAAAAATTTTTTGTACTTGTACCGCCATGTTCTCCGGGGTTAAGTGGATATTGCGGTAAACCAGCTTTTCCTCCGTGAGTTGCTGGCAGCGGTGGGCAGCATTTGGCGGAATCAAAATCAAGTCGCCTGCTTCAACGATATAGCAGGTATTTTGACAGGTGAATTGACGCGTCCCAGCTTCCATCAAGCCAATCACATAATATTCGTGCCAATGGTTAGGAAACTCCTGCTGGATGCCGTTAAATAATAAAGCCTCTACACCAAGGGTGCTATCTTGAATGATTTTTCGTTCATTTCTCATCTGCATTCTCCTTTTTGTTACTATAACAAAAGTGGTTTTTGGTGAATAGAATGATATTGACTTTTGACTATTTTTCTTGATGGAGGCCCTTGATTGGGACTGAGAAAAGGGACTGGAGAATGTCGGGAAAGAGCGGATCAGCCTTGAAGAAAGAACAGCAGTATATTTTGACGATTCTATGGAATGAATCAAAGCAAATAGACCATGCACCGTGAAAAAAATAACGATAAATCCTTGGCATTTGAAAGTTTTATTGATGGAAGTATGGTACCATTTGACTGCAGTAAAGTTTGTGACGGTGGCTATCTTTGAAAGGTGGTGGTGCTTATGAATGTAAGTACTAACTCTTCAGAAAGGAGAAGCCTTTTTGTCCACAGCGGAAGCAATCGGGCTAATGATCAGTTTTGGTACATTTACCGCCATGCTGATCTTTGGTATCCTAGCCGCAGTGAAAAATGACAAAAAAAATAACCGTCGACTTTAACAGGGAAACGGTTATCTTTTAAGTTAAAAAACCTGTCGCCGTCTTAAATGGCGCTGCAGAGGGGTTGTGGCAACAACTCCTCTTTACATAGTTAGTATAGCAAGAAGAGAGTGATTTTTCAACTTTAACAAGGATATTTTCAAACAAAATCGATAAGCGACATAGGCAAAACCTTATTCTCAATTGGAATAAGGTGTTCGATGTAGTCATTTTTGAAAAGTGTTCGAACATCTAAAAACGAATGCAATGTTTAAAGAAAAGGGAAGCATTATTATCGAAACTAGCGGCTAATAAGTTCCAGATAAATTCTGGTATATTTATTGCCGTGCTGCTCTTTCGTATCCTAGCCACAGTGAAAAATAACAAAAAAATAACCGTCGACTTTAGCAAGGAAACGGTTATTTTTTTACTAATAAAACCCTGTCGCCTTCTTAAAAGGTGCTAGAGAGGAGTTGTGGCAACAGGTTTCTTCTATACAGATCACTATCGATCATATTCGTGAATGCTAATCTACCAATCGCTCGAGATCGTAGGAAAAACCGTTTTGCTTACTTAGTTCCTTGTAAAACAAGCCACTTTTCTTTATTGTACGTTTCTGTGTGGCTAAATCTAAAGAAACTAAGCCGTAGCGGTTTTTATATGCATTGATCCATGACCAACAATCAATGAATGTCCATAGATGATACCCTTTTATATTACAGCCATCTTGAATTGCTTTCCATAAATAGGCGAGATGATCCTGGATAAATTCAATGCGATAGTCATCAATCACCTGTCCATTTTCATCCATGAACCGTTCTTCATTAGCAACACCCATACCGTTTTCTGAGATAAAGGATTCAATATTTCCATAGTTATTTTTGATGTCCATACATAAATCATAAATTCCTTTTTCATAGATTTCCCATCCACGATATTCATTCATTCGACGACCAGGCATAATATGCGGTTCAAAGAACCATTCTGGTAAGAATGGACTTTCTAAATTAACGGCAGAAGTTCTTGCTTTGACACGGCGTGGTTCATAGTAGTTTAGACCAAGTATCTGCGCGGTATTCTCTTCAATAATTTTTAGGTCTGTGTCATTGAAATCAACGGGTAATTGGTCATATTCTTCCAGCAAAGAGACTAGTTTTTCTGGAAATACTCCTTTGACCATGGTATCTAAGAAACTACGAGTATAAAAAAGATCCGCAATTTCTGCTGCTTTTTTATCTGCTGAATTTTGGCTTCTTGGGAAAGTCGGACTCAAATTGAGAATTACTCCGATTTTGCTAGATAGCTGGTATTTTTTAAAAGTTTGAATGGCTTTTGCATGGGCTAATATGGTAAAGAACGCTGCTTGAGCACCACGTTTAAAATCAATGAGATTTGGATAGTGAAAATCTTCTAAATAAGAGCCCAAGATTGGCCCCAAAGGTTCGTTAAAGGTGAACCAATGATAAACTAAGTCGCCAAACGCTAGAAAACAGGTATCAGCAAAATTTACATAAGCTTCAACAACTTCACGTGATTCCCATCCCCCTTTATCTTGTAATTTTGCTGGCATGTCAAAATGATAGAGATTCGCAAAAACTTTGATATTATTATTTTTCATTTCGGTAAAAAGATCTCGATAATAGGCTATCGCTTTCTCGTTCGCTTTACCACCCCCATCATTTGGAAACATTCGTGCCCATGAGATAGACACCCGAAATGAATTGTGCCCGGTTTGTTTCATCAATTGAATATCTTCGTGGTAACGATGGATATGGTCTGTCGTAATACTAGGTCCAATTCGTTTATAAAAACGATGAGGTTCTTCGTGAAACCACCGATCCCATACGGTCTCTGCTTTTCCTGTTTCTCCACGCCCTTCAGATTGTTCTGCTGACCAAGCGGATCCCCACCAAAAGTCATCTGGAAATGTTAACTGAGTATGTATTGACATTATCGTTTCCTCCTGTTCGTTTTTAACAGTGTAACATTGCTTTTGATATAAATAAATACTTTTTATTAAAAATATATATCTTTTTATGGTGGGTATGGTTTTAGCTGTAAAAAGACAATTTTTATGTTAAAGTATAAGTAATAGAGATGAGTATGAGGGAGTAAGTTATGAAGAAACAGCCAAAATATATGGAGGTTTATACGGAGGTAAAGAAAAAAATTGCCAATGGAACCTATCAAATCGGTGAAAAATTACCTACGGGCGATGAACTTGCGTATGAGTATCAAACAAGTAAGCTCACTGTGAAGAAAGGTATTGATATGCTAGTATCAGAGGGAGTTTTACGAACACGTAGTGGATTTGGAACGGAAGTTCTACGCAGACCAATTGATAATTCGAAAGTGTTTGGACCAAATGAAGGTCTTTTTGATTTAGTAGGGGAAGAACATGTGACTTCTGAAATCCATACGTTCTCAATTGAGTTGCCATCGAATGAAGTTGCAGAAATTTTAGAAATAAATCAAAAAGAGTATGTCTATAATATTATTAGAAGTCGTTTTATTGATGAACAGCCTTATTCTATTGAGCAAACGTTTATGCCGCTTTCTGTTATACCGGGGTTAGAACCAAAGCATTTGAAACGTTCTGTATATGGCTACATTACAAATGAGCTTGGTCTAGAGATTAAATCTTCCCATATTTGGATCAAAGGGGATGTGGCAAATGATTTCGATGCGGAAATTCTTTCTGTAAAACCAGGCGAGTTTATGATAGAGGTAGACAAAGTGGTGTCATTGTCTTCTGGTATACCGTTTGAATATTCTCTTTCGAGACATTTATACAAAGATTTTATTTTTGAAGCAGTTTTTGTTGAGAAGTGAAGACTAACGAATTTCGTTGGTCTTTTTTTGACTTTCAAAAAAGATATATAATTTTAAATAAAGATATTTACTTTTTGGAAGAGCTGGTGTATGATCATCCCATAAGCAATCGCTTACAACTAAAAAAGGAGACTGATTGGAATTATGAGTAAAAAAGATGCTATTTTTGAAAAGTTCGGAATAATAGCCACAAGGTTAGGAAACCAGATTCATCTTCGAACACTAAGGGATGCTTTCGCCACTTTTATGCCTTTTATGATGTTGGCGGGATTTGTTACATTGATCAACTATGTTATTTTAGAGCCAACAGGATTTATGGGAAATATTATTGATCCAGCAACATTAACGACGATTCAAGAGATCGGGACTTCCATCAGTAATGGAACGCTAAGTATAACGACACTATTAGTTGTTGCGGCAGTTTCTTATCATATGTGTGTTAGCAGAAATTATACAAATCATATTGCTGCTGTTCTAGTCGCTATTTCAACGTTTATTGTTCTCACCCCTATGATGACGATGTTTACACCAGAAGGAAGTCAAGAAGCGCTGGAAGTAGGTGGGGTTATTCCTGTCACTCATACTGGTGCGTCAGGAATGTTCGTTGGAATTTTTGTGGGCTTAGCTGCTACGGAACTCTTTATTAAGTTATCTAATAATAAAAAGTTACAAATTCAATTGTCAGGAAATATCCCTCCAGCTGTGTTGAAGTCTTTTAACGTCCTTATTCCAATCATGATTACCGTGACTACCTTCGCAATTGGTTCATTTGCTGTCAATCAATTATTCAATATGGATGTTAATTCGTTGATTACTACTCTAATCACTGGGCCTTTAAGTAGGGTAACGACAGGTTTACCAGGGTTCCTCTTAATTACCTCAATTGCAAATCTCTTTTTTGGGTTTGGAATTCATCAAGCAGTGATATCAGGTTCACTTCTCGATCCGTTCTTGATTCAAAATATGCAAGAGAATATGGCTGCTTATGCGAATAGAGAAGATATTCCACATATCATAAACATGGCATTTAAAGATACGTTTGCTGTTATGGGAGGGTCAGGAAATACTATTGCTTTGCTAATTGCTATTTTTATCTTTAGTCGTCGTAAAGATTACAAAGACTTTGCAAAATTATCCGTAACTCCAGCACTTTTTAATATCAGTGAACCAATCATTTTTGGTTTACCAATTGTTTTCAATATTAGTTTGATTATTCCATTTGTATTGGCGCCGATTTTTTCCCTAACAGTTGCATATTTTGCGACAGCTGTTGGTTTGATCAATCATGTAGTCGTGCAGATACCTTGGACCACTCCTCCCGTCATATCTGGATTTTTAGCAACTGGTGGCGATTGGCGAGCATCAGTCTTGCAAATTGCGATCATTGCTGTGAGTGTTTTTATCTACTTACCATTTTTACGTATCGATGAAAAAGTTACCTCAACAATAGGAAATGAAGAGGCAAATGATTGAGAAGAGGAAACTTCACAAGATTTTTGAAGTCTTCTCAAACCAAAGGGAAGAGAAACAAATAAATTGAACAAATTTGTATATCAAAAAGAGACCACATAGATACATGTGAGTCTCTTTTTTTTGTGGAAATATCGGTCGGTGAACTTGTGTTTAGACGGAAAGAATTACCTGAAGAATTTATTAGCAAGAATTTTTTTATACAAATCTATTGAGTTTCCATTCTATTTCTCACGGTTTTGGCTAACTTTTCAATAATATACATTGCCGGTATCTGGGTTGTAATATCAGCTTCATTAATTTTTTCTAGCGAAATATTATAGGTTATTGAAATATCAGCTAATTTAGAAAGTGTTGAATTAGAGCTGCTGGTAATTCCTATTACTGAGCTTTCTGATAGATTCAAATGATTTAAATATTGAATGATTTCTGTGGTCTCGCCGGAAACGGATAAAGCGACGATACACATTTTTTTTGCTAACTCAGTGGATAGGTAATTAATAGGATAATTACTAGGATCTTCAATGCGAATCGCCATGTTAAATAGTGACGAGAAATAAAGAGAACCATATTCAGCAACAACATTTGAGGAGCCTACGCCAATAAAAATAATCAGCTCTTTTTCCATCAATAAGTGAACTGCCTCATCAAATTTATCTTCAAAGAATTTGTCTTGTGTCCGTGCTAAAAAATTCAAGAGTTCACTCTCAAAATCAAGTGTTTTTACCTCTTTTTCTTCTTTAAGAGATTCGAGATACGCACTAAGGTAAATTTTAAATTCAGAAAAACCGGTACAGCGAAATTTTTTACAAAAGCGTAATACGCTGGCAGTACTCGTATGACTTTTCTCAGCTAATTCTCGAATACTCATGGAAGCAACTGCATTTACCTCTGAAATAATTGCTTTATATACCTCAATATCCGTTTCATTTAAGTCTGGTTGATAGTCAAGAAACAACATAGTAATCCCCTCCTGTTACAAATTGTAACAGGATTGTAACCGGTGTCAATCGTCTGTTTTTGTAACCGTTTACTTAAAAGCGGTATTTAAGGGGATAAAAATAATCTATACTGACCATGTAGTTAAGTTAAAGGAGTGTTTCAGGATGGATAAAGGAATAAAAATTGCAACAATTGGCGGTGGATCAAGTTATACACCAGAATTGATAGAAGGATTTATTAAACGATATGCTGAATTACCGATTTCAGAATTATGGCTTGTGGATATTGAACAAGGAAGAGAGAAATTAGAAATAGTTGGGGAACTTGCTAAACGTATGGTAAAAAAAGCGAACCTTCCAATGAAAATTTATATGACTCTTGATCGTGAAGCGGCATTAAAGGATGCGGACTTCGTTACGACGCAATTTCGTGTAGGTCTTTTGGAAGCGCGAGCGAAAGACGAGAGAATTCCTTTAACATATGACACGATTGGACAAGAAACGAATGGTCCAGGAGGGCTTTTTAAAGGATTACGCACGATTCCTGTTATCTTAGAAATAGTGAAAGATATGGAGCGCCTTTGCCCAGAAGCATGGCTGATCAACTTCACTAATCCAGCTGGCATGGTGACAGAAGCTGTCTTACGCCATAGCAATATGCGTAGAGTAGTAGGTTTGTGTAATGGACCAATTGGAATAGAACGTGGCATTGCAGAAACATTAAAAGTACCCAAAGAAGAATTATATGTTGAATTTACTGGGCTAAATCATATGGTTTTTGCGAAAAAGATTTATCATAAAGGGATTGATGTGACCCAAAAAGTACTTACATTGATGACGCAAGATACTGGCGATGCAGTTGGTCTGAAAAACATTGCTGATTTAGAATGGGAACCAAATTTTTTCCGAACACTTGGCATGATTCCCATCGGCTATTTAAGGTATTACTATCAAACAGCTACTATGTTGTCTGAGCAAAAACGATCAGCAGAGAAAGAAGGAACTCGTGCAGAAGTTGTGCAGAAAATCGAGCATGAGTTGTTTGAACTTTATAAAGATGAACATCTAGCAATCAAACCACCTCAATTGTCAGAACGTGGGGGCGCTTATTATAGTGAAGCAGCATGTAATTTAATTAATTCCATCTATAATGACAAACGTGATATTCAAACGGTCAATACAAGAAATAATGGTGCCATCAGTGATATCGATTGTGATTCAGCGGTTGAAGTAAATTGTTTGATTACAAAACAAGGACCGATCCCTTTGACTACAGGTGAATTACCTATTCCTATCAAAGGACTAGTTCAACAAATTAAGTCTTTTGAACGTATAGCGGCCCAAGCAGCTGTTACGGGAGACTATAACACTGCTTTATTAGCGATGACGATCAATCCCTTAGTTCCAAGTGATAGGACAGCAAAGCAACTACTTGATGAAATGCTTTTAGCACACAAAGAATATCTGCCGAATTTTTTTAAAGGAGAATGACAATGAAAGTAAAATACTATGTTGAGGCAAATTACCAAGAAGTCAGTAAGATCTGTGCAAAACTCATTTTAGATGTCTTAAAAGAAAAGCCAAATGGGTTATATTGCTTTGCAGGTGGTGATACACCCGTAGGAACGCTTAACATCATTGCAGAAGCAGCAATCAACAAAGAAATAGATTTATCCCAGGCAAAGTTTATTGAACTAGATGAATGGGTTGGAATCGATCCGAAAAATGAAGGCAGTTGTCTATCCTATTTAAAAAGAAACTTATTCAATCGGGTTCCTATTGACCTAAAGCAACTTCACACATTTGATCCTTTAGCCGATGATTTAAATGAGGAATGCAAAAAAGCTGATAAATTTATCGAGGAGAATGGAGGATTAACACTGAGTTTGCTTGGGGTTGGAGAAAATGGTCACTTAGGTTTTAATGAGCCTGGTTCGTCCTTCGAAGATAAAGCTCATATAGTGAACTTAGACGAATCAACCCAAAGTGTTGGGAAAAAATATTTTTCAGACGAGAAAGTTGATCGTACGAAAGGAATTACGTTAGGGATAGGACAATTATTACAATCTGGAACAATGATCGTACAAGCTAGTGGAGCAAAAAAGAAATCTGCGATACAACAGTTTCTATGCGGTACGATTACAAAAGAGTGTCCAGTTACTTCTCTATGGTTGCACAAAGATCCTGTATTGGTGGTTGATAAGGAAGTCGTGAACTAAAAGGAGGAAAAAAGATGCAGGTCATTGAGAACAAGGTATTGCCTATATTGCTGAAAATAGGCAATAGTAAACACTTAGTTGCTATAAGAAATGGGATTTCCATGACGATTCCTTTTACTATTGTTGGAAGTATCTTCCTAATCATTGGTAACTTTCCAATACAGTCATGGATGGATTTTGTGTCAAATTGGGGACTGCAGTTGAATGCACCAGTCAATGTTACGTTCGGAATCCTTGGACTGATATCTGCAATTGGCATAGGCTATCATTTAGGAAAAGAGTTTGGTGTTGATGCTATTTCTAATTCGATGCTCACAACTATCGGCTTTCTTCTAGCAACATTAAACGATGACTGGACGATAAATTTGGCTAATTTTGGTGCTAGTGGTATGTTTACCGCGATCATTGTTGGGGTATTTGTCACTCATGCTTTTAAATGGTTTGTCACTCATAATATTGTAATAAAAATGCCAGAAGGTGTGCCGCCCACTGTAGCAACTTCTTTTGCAACGTTAATCCCAGGGGCATTTATTCTGACCGTTATATGGATCGTCAGAACTTTATTAGGGGTTGATATCAATGAAATCATTACTATTGTTTTCCAACCTTTAATGCAAGGGATGGGAACACTCCCAGGCATGCTGTTATACACACTTCTCGTTTGTTTGCTATGGATATGTGGAATCCACGGAGACAATGTTTTGTCTGGAATTGCGACCCCTGTTTTCCTAAGTTATCTTGCTGATAATACGGCAGCTTTTCAAAGTGGTGCAGAAGTACCTCATGTTTTTGCCGATGGATTTTGGATTGTCTTTATGTGTTTAGGCGGAACTGGAGCAACACTCGGTCTAGTGTTAAATATGCTCCATTCCAGAAGTAAGATGTATAAGTCGATTGGACGATTATCTTTGCCGTCAGCTATTTTTTGTATCAATGAACCGGTTATTTTTGGTTTGCCTATTGTGATGAATCCTGTAATGCTTATTCCGTTTATAGCAACGCCTATGGTCCTATGTATCGGTACGTATATCTTAATGAATATTGGTATAGTAGGACCGATTGTTATTCAAGTTCCATGGACTATTCCTCCTATTATTGGTCCTTATTTAGCTACTAATGGTAGTATTGGAGCAGCCGTTTGGTCTTTTGTATCGATTTTCATTTCATATTTTATTTATATGCCATTTTTCAAAATATTGGAAAAGCAGCAAGTGAAAAATGAAACCGCAGAGGCGCAAGAAACGGGAACAACGATTCCTTTGAGTATAAGTGAGTAGATAGAAGAAGCCTATTTTCCATCATTCATTAAGATAAGTATTTTTAGGTATTAGAAAATAACTTTAAAAAAGTATATTGGAAAAAAGACGATTGTCCTTCATGATTCTGATAGTTTCAATAATAAAACAACAAATAGCATCATTATCTAAGCGAATCAGTAAATGATTCGCTTTTTTTAATGTTGTATTTTTTATCATTTGCTTCTATCAATAAAACCTTCTCGAATACTTTATTGGATGTTATGGTAATCCTTGAAATCTCCTCTTCGGTCCATCGTTTAAAAAAAACGGAGTTTCAGTTGTGCCGAGAAATGATGGCGATTTCATTTTGTGCAAGCTATAGTTTAGGTGGGGGTAGCAAATATGATTCATTTCAAATTGACGTATCTGTTTTCAGAACCAAATATTGAGGCGTTTCTTCAGTTGACGAAGTGGAGGGATGAGGAATTTCTGGCGGAGATTGCCAAGATCAATCAAATCACTGAACAGCGGTTGAATCAACGAATCACGATGCATGAGGGAGAAGTTTTGATTCCTTCGCTGATTCAACGAAAATGGGCGGAAATTCTTTTCGATGTCCAGAAGAACACGTTGTTTTTTTCGGAAGAAGAGCGGCGGTCCTTGATTTATCTTCTGACTTTTTCAGCAGAGAAAGACTTATCCGTCTACCAGTTTCAAGAGCTGTTCTATGTCAGTAAAAATACGATTTTGAAGGATTTAAAGGGGATCAGAGAGGAACTTGCAGCTTTCAAGATTCAACTATTGTACTCTCGAAAATATGGCTTTTATCTAGAGGGAGAGGAATATCAGATTCGCGCTCTTGCTTTTCGAAAAGTCAGTGCGTTATCCAATACGAAAAATGGGAATTTGCTTTTATTTGAGGGAATCTATGAGCAGAATAAAACGATGTATATTCAAATAAGAGATCGTTTGTCCGCAACATTGACTGCCTTCAATCTGGTGATCGTACCGAGCCGCTTCGAAGAAATGCTTTATTTTCTTAATTATTTATCCTTTCGGATGGCAGAAACGTCTGTTTCTTTAGCGGAGACAGAAACATCGCTGCTACAGTCGCTGCATGTCCATCAAGTTAGTCAGCAGTTTTTAGCAGAATTTCCTGCCATCAAAGATCGGAAAACAGAAGAACTTTATGTAACGATCCTGTTGAAAACGATTCTGCAAGGAGATATCGAAGATACTTCATTAGAGTTTTTATTGGAATGTGCCAGTAAGATCATTCATGAAATGGAACGGCTGGCAGCTATCGAGTTTGTGGACTATCGCACCCTTTTGATGAACACATTCTATCATCTTGTCCCGGCGTATTTTCGAATCCGCTACGGTTTTCCACTGGAGAATGTACTGATTGAAGAAATCAAGCTGCAATACAATGAGTTGTTTGAACTGACGAGACGAGCACTGGGTTCTTTAGAAGACCTAGTCGGTACGATCCCTGATGAAGAAATCGGTTATTTTACGATTTTGTTTGGTGGAGAAATCAGTAAACAAAAGGCCAAACGTGATTACTTCCAATTGAATGCATTAGTTGTCTGCCCAAGCGGCATCAGTTCATCCTTGATTTTGGAATCAGAATTAAAGGAACTGTTTCCCCAGATCCATTTTTTTCCGGCTCGTTCGATCGAAGAGTATGAAAATGTTCGTTTCAATGACGAGATTGATCTGATTTTTTCCAGTGCCCCGATCAAAACCAAACGACCATGTTATGTGATCAATCCGATTATGACGCCCATTGAGAAGGATGAACTGCTTAGAAACGTACAAGCGGCATTCTTTCCTTCAAAAACTGGTTTGCATTCCATTGACGATGTGTTAGAAGTGATTTTGCCCTATGTTGATTTAAAAGCAGGCATCAGTAAGCAAAAGCTGAGAAAAATTTTGCAAAGAAAAATCAATCGAGAATTGAATAGAAGGGAAGACCAACGTCCGATGTTATCAGATTTATTAACAGCAGAAACCATCCAATTTACTGAGGTGCCGCTGACTTGGCAAGAAGCCATTCGAGAAGCTGCTGCGCCATTAAAAAAGACCAATAAAATTGAGGAACAGTATATAACCGCCATGATCAATAAAGTGGTAGATCACGGTCCTTTTATCCATATTGGAAAAGGCATCGCTTTGCCCCATGCGCGTCCAGAAGATGGGGTCAATGCGATCGGGATGTCGTTATTAAAAGTCAAAGAGCCAGTGCTTTTAAATGATGATCCGCAACACCCCATTCAAGTGTTTATATGTTTGGCGGCGGTTGACAATGAGCTCCATCTAAAAGCGTTAGCGAGTTTAACAAAAATTTTGTCGAATAATGAAAAACTAACTGCGTTACTTTCCGCAACCACTGCGGATCAAATAATTGAAGTGATCAGAGAAGGAGAAGATGAAAAATGAAATTTGCAGCAGTGTGTGGGTCAGGATTAGGATCAAGTTTTATGGTGGAGATGAATATCAATTCTGTTTTAAATGAATTGGGTGTCTCAGGTGTGGAAGTGTCCCATTATGATTTAGGAAGTGCCGCACCCGATATGGCGGATGTTTTCTTTGTTGGTGGCGATTTAGCCGATAGTGCGCAGCATCTAGGTGAGATCGTGGTGTTAGACAGTATTATCGATCTCGATGAATTGAAGCAAAAGGTTCAAGCCGTTTGTCAGGAAAAAGGATTACTATAAAAAGGAGTAGACAGTCATGAACGAATTTTTAGATATTCTTGTTGATATCGCGAGTACCCCAGCGATCCTAGTTGCACTGATCGCCGTTTTGGGGAATGTGCTGCAGAAAAAAGACATTGCCACGATCGTCAAAGGGGGCATCAAAACCTTTGTTGGGTTTCTCGTGGTCACTGCCGGGGCTGGGGTGATCGAAAGCTCTCTGGCGCCATTTGGGGAGATGTTCCAAGCAGCCTTTAACATGCAAGGGGTCGTCCCAAATAACGAAGCAATCGTTGCGCTGGCTTTGACGACTTACGGCACCTATACCGCACTTATTATGTTAGCCGGAATGGCCTTCAATATTTTGATTGCCCGTATCACTCGCTTTAAATACATTTATTTGACTGGGCATGCCACGTTGTATATGGCTTGCATGATTGCGGTGATTTTGAGCGTTACTGGAATGAATACTTTTAATCTAGTTTTATTTGGCGGCTTAGCGTTAGGGATCTGTAACACGATTTTCCCAGCGATCGCACAACCGTTTACTCGAGAAATTACTAAAAATGATTCCGTCGCATTGGGGCATACGGGGAACTTCGGCTATGCATTGAGCGGATTGATTGGGAAATACGTCGGCAATAAGGAAAAATCTACCGAAGACATCAATTTTCCGAAAGGCCTGTCTTTCTTGCGGGACTCTACTGTTAGTATCACGATTACGATGGCTGTTGTATACGTGATCGTAGCAATTTTTGCTGGGAGTGAATTTATTACAGAAAATCTTAGCAATGGCACGAACTCGATCATTTATTCGTTGCAGCAAGCCGGTTCGTTTGCCGCTGGTGTCTTTGTGATTTTAGCTGGTGTCCGTCTGATTTTGGCAGAAATCGTACCAGCTTTAAAGGGATTTCCGAAAAGCTTGTTCCTAATGCGATTCCTGCATTGGATTGTCCGATTGTCTTTCCTTATGCGCCAAATGCTGTTCTGATTGGTTTTCTAACCAGCTTTGTCGGTGGAATCGTTAGTTTGATCATCATGGTCTTCACAGGAACAACCGTTATTATTCCAGGTGTCGTGCCCCATTTCTTCTGTGGCGCAACGGCAGGTGTTTACGGCAATGCAACGGGTGGTGTGCGAGGCGCCGTCATTGGTTCCTTTATTCATGGGATCATTATCAGCTTCATGCCGATCTTGTTGATGCCAGTCATGGGGGATCTTGGGTTCCAAGGCTCAACTTTCTCTGATACCGACTATGGAGTTGCAGGGATCTTCCTAGGAAACTTAGCCAATATGGGCGGTCAAATCGCCATCTTCTCAGGGATAATTGCGGTAGTCGCGGTCTTGATCGGATTGACGATTTTCAAGAAAAACAGCCGGGCAAAATCTGTTTCTGAATAAATAGAGGATGGAGGGATAAATAGTGGCAATCAGTGAACAAGAATACCACGAACTCGAAAGATTAGCGGCAAAGATTCGTTTAGATACCCTTTGCAGCATCAAGAAAATGGGGCAAGGCCATCTGGGCGGTTCCTTTTCAATTGTTGAACTATTGGCCGTTTTGTACGGCAAACAGATGCGGATCAATCCACAAGATCCACAGTGGGCGGACCGTGACCGACTCGTTTTATCAAAAGGGCATGCCGGCGCCGCACTGTATAGTGCATTAGCAAATAGTGGCTATTTTGATCGGTCGTGGTTATGGACGATCAATGAGGGCGGCACGAGACTACCTTCCCATCCGGATCGCTGGAAAACGCCAGGGGTTGATGCCACCACAGGTTCACTGGGGCAGGGGACTTCCATGGCTGCTGGGATCGCGACGGGTCTGCGCTTGGCAGGCAAGGACAATTTTGTTTATTTGATCGTCGGAGATGGCGAACTAAATGAAGGACAGTGCTGGGAAGCCTTCCAATACATTGCCCACTTCAAACTGAATCACTGTATCGTCATTATTGATGACAATAAAAAACAGCTAGATGGGCCAACCAAAGACATTCTTGATCCCTTTGACATCCAGCAGAAGATGACTGCTTTTGGCTTTTATACAGAAAAAGTTCTAGGGGCAGACATGCATGCCATTGATGAGGCAATCGAGCGTTGCAAAGCAATCGAAGACCAAGCGGTTTGCATTGTCTTGGACAGCGTGAAAGGACAAGGCGTTCCTTTCTTTGAAGAACTAGATGCCAATCACTCCGTGAAGTTTACCACGGATGAAATCAATCAAGCGGCAGAAGCGGCAATCAAAGAATTGACGATAAAAATCGAAGGAGGACGCTAAGGAATGTTTACATTAAGCAAAACCACTGCTGCTGGTAAAGAGCTGCGAACATGTGTCGTTGACACATTGGTGGAACTCATGGATGAAAATAACCAGCTAGTTGCGTTGGATGCCGACCTTGGCTCTGCCAGTGGCTGGACAACGATTGCTAACAAACATCCCCAACGCTTTGTCAACATGGGGATCGCGGAAGCCAATATGGTTGGCGTTGCGGCTGGCTTGAGTTTAACTGGCTATACACCTTTTATCCACACCTTTGGGCCATTTGCGACGCGTCGGGTATTCGATCAGTTGTTTATTTCTGGCGGTTATGGCGGCAATACGATCAACATTTACGGTTCTGATCCAGGGTTTGCAGTCGGGCACAACGGCGGCACCCATACGACATGGGAAGATGTGGCTTTGATGCGAATGATTCCCCAGTCGATCGTCTGCGATGCAGCGGATGAAGTCCAAATGGCGTGGATCATAAACACCTTTAGCCAATTATCAGGCATTCATTACGTACGAGGCAATCGGAAAGCGGTTCCGACAATTTATGAAAAAGGCTCGACCTTTGAACTAGGAAAAGGCAATATTTTAAGACCAGGCGATGAACTATTGTTGATTGCCAGTGGCCAATTGGTTTCTGAAACACTGCAAGTGGCAGAAGAATTAGCAGAAGTAGGAATCAGCTGTGAAGTGATCGATATGTTTACCATCAAACCGATCGATAAAGAACTGATCATCCGTGAAGTTCAGGGGAAACGGCAAGTCATCACCATCGAAAATCATTCTATCACCGGTGGACTAGGGAGTGCCGTCGCCGAAGTGCTTGCTGAAACTGGCAGTGCTGTCTCCTTAAAACGTATTGGTGTCAACGAACGATTTGGCCAAGTCGGCACACCCGACTTTCTGCAAAAAGAATATGGCTTAGATGCTGCTTCAATCAAGCAGCAAATCGTCGAGGGGAAGGTCAAGGGATAGAAAAAGGAAGCATCAACGAATCAATGGTTGATGCTTCCTTTTCATTCCTTTCAGGTCTTGTAAAAAAGCGTCAAACAGCGCGTAAGTCCTGCTGTTTGACGTTTTTTTGTGTGAACTAAGACAAAAACCAGCGCCGTAACTTTTCTGCTTCAGTTAATGGAAAGTAGAACAGCTTACTTTCGGTGAGAGTATCTTCGGTTTTGATGGTCAGCTGTGACTTGCCAAGCCCTTTTTTGTGCTGCCAATACGTCGTGGTGACGGTGAAATCTTGGATTTTATTTTTCTTCAGATAAGCGGTCACCTTTGATAAGCCGCGAATCGTTTGACACAACAATACGTGGTTGTCTAAAAATTGATAGCCTTGTATTTTGCCCCGCCAGATGCTTGATAACACGAAGGAACCAAAGAACACGAAGAAAATCAGCGCTAACCACCAGAAAAAGAAGGCGGAGATTCCTACAGCAAGCAGCCCGAGAAGCAGTGGCCAACGGCAAAAGTACCAAAAGTTGGGTCGCGGATTTTTCACTAGAGCGGTTTGTTGAAACGACCATTCGGGTAAAAAGCGGGCCAATGTTTCGGTCAGCTGCGCCTCTTTTAAAATGGGGAACAGATAGACCGTATCATCGCTTTCTGAAGAACTGCCAGCAGCCAGCAGTAACTTGACGGAGCTTAGATGAAAGATCCGGCGATAAAGGTTTTGTTCGACACTTAGCCCTTGGATCCTAGCGAGGGGTATCGTTTGGTGTCGTTTAGAAAACAAGCCTTGCGTGATCAGCAGCTGTTGCTGGTTCGTTTCCACCGTAAAGCCATAATAGCGGAAAAGATTTCTAGCGATCGCAAGGAAGAAAAACAAAATCAGCAGTCCTAGCAAAAGCGCAGCACCTAATAAAAGGCCGAGTTGTTGCAATTCCGATGCATAGGCAAAGAGATTGGGAATGTTGTCGAGCACGTTGTAGCCGATGACTAGAACCAAGGTGAAAACAGAAAAATCAGTGATAGAAAACAAGAAAATCTCCTTGAATTTCAAAGTGAATGTTTCTAACGGCGGATTTGCTGTTTCCTCACCCGAAAAAACAGTAGCGTAATTATTGGTTGGTTCTTCTCCACTAGCTGCTTGGGCAGTCGGCTCTTGTGGTGTCGCAGCTGCTTTTTTTGACGCTTCGATGGAGGCAATGAGAACCAGCGGCAACGCTGGGAAAAGAATTTCGGCTTCGCCACTCGAACTTGCGGCGCTTTCCAATTTCACTTCAGCTAGTTTAAACGGACGTAAATAAAAGTAATGATTCTCTTGAATGGTTTGGATGCGTTCAAACGGCAAAATCGTTTGTTTTTGGATAAAGAGTCCTTTGTTGACTAGCACACTCGTTTGATCGATTTGAAAGGTAAAGCGGGTGTATGACAGTACCGCAAAAATCAAACAGACCAGTAAAAATAGCAGAATGCCGCCCAGAATCATTGGCAAAGAAGGGGCGTCGTTGAATAATTTGAATACAAGCAGAAACGCTAGTACCAGAAAATTTTTGCAATTTTTGAACCAATAAAGACCGATACACAGCAACGGCAGTCGTTGTTTTTCATAGATCATCTTTGACCACCTCGACTAAAGTCATAATGGTTTCTCGCAAGCGTTCGGCTTGCGCCACTGGTAGGCCTTCAATGGTGTGGTTGGTGGCAGCCGTATGGATCTGTAAGGAGACTAAGGAGTATTTTCGCAAAAAGATCCCTTGGTCTGTTTCGATATGCTGGATTCGGCGGATCGGAATATACGTGGTGCTGCGGAATAGATAGCCGTGTTGAATGGCGATATCATTTTCTTGGATCTCGTAGCGATGGAATTTGTAACGGTAGCTCATTAGCACAAAAGAAAGCAGATGGCTGATCAAAGTCAGCGCCAATACGCTTGACCAAAGGGTGATCACCCAGAAATGCAGCCAGTTTTGCGTGGCTAGAAACCAAAAAGAAGCAGCGAAAATCAGGCTGAAAATAATCAGTGACGTAATCCTTCGCAACCGCCAAACACGAATGATGGTTTGAGGCATTTGTTCATTTAATAAGGGATAATTCAAGGGAAACATCCTCTCTACATAGAAATAAATAGGGTTACCCACAAATATAGTGGAGATAGAAGAAAAAAACAAGGTCAGGAATTAAAAATAGTTAATTGTGATTTAAATATTTTTGCGAATAGGTAAAAAAAAGAAAAAGCCACGTTTAGCTAACCAATGAGCATGAGTTTGTTCGTCATGAAAAAAGCGAATCTGCTATTGACTCTCCCTCAAGAGGAGCCAGTATGCGTTAGTAGAAAGAGGCGATTGCTATGGAAAATGATTGAGGTTGCTGGGCTGTCAAAAGAAATCAATGGACGCAAAACAATTGATCAACTGACCTTTTTGGTATTGGAATACCGCTGGTCGTACTATTTTTGACCAATAGGATTGGTGGAGATAAAGTGAGGGGGGCTGTTTCTTATACATCCCAAGATAGTGATTTGACCTTCAGGCAGATAGAAGAAGTACTAGAAGCAGTTTGTACGGTCCATAATGGAGCCTATGCTGCAGTTATTCAGTTTGTTGAAAACAACGGCTATCGAATCACAGGGCCTTTTCGTGAAAGCTATATTGATGGCATTTGGAAGAAAGAAAGTGAAGAGGAAGGGCTGACTGAGATCCAGCTTCCTGTTGAAAAAATCAGCAGGCGACAGTAAGCAGAGACGTAGTTTGATGCAATTTTTTTGTTAGGCAAGGTGTGAATTGCAGTAAGAACTTCTTTTATCGAAGGAAAGCAGGCGAATCTCATTGACAAATCGGCTGGCTCCTTCTAAACTAAAAGCAGAAAAACAAGAGAAAAAGGTGATGGCTCCGGCCTATCTGCTGTTATTCCTTCGCTAACAGGGGTAGGACTGGAAAAGAGTAAATAAAATCAATTTCATAGGCAAAAAATTGACTGCATGCAGTTTTATTTGAAGAGCCTATCATTGATTTTATTTTACTCTTCGCTTTTTGATCTTCATCGTTTGAAGGTTGACCGCAGAGTGAAATCTGCGGTCTTTTTTGTTTTTCAATTATTTTGAAAGGGGAAAAGAAGATGTACCAAGAATTGAGAAAAGCAATCGAGCGGCCACCGCTCTATAAAAAAATGGCAGAGGCGTTTTGGGACGATGCGTATATTTCCAAGCAAATGTTGAAGGCTCATTTGGATCCTGATTTTGAGGGAGCGAGTAGAAAGGTTGACTTTATCGACGAATCCGTTCGATGGATCAGTCGCCTTGTGCCGCCAGAAAAACAGACGCAACTTCTTGATATCGGTTGTGGGCCAGGGATCTATGCGGAAAGATTTGCAGCGCTGGGCTATGAAGTGACAGGGGTTGATTACTCCAGAAGGTCCATCGCCTATGCGAGAGATTCCGCGAGTAAGCAGCAATTAAATATTACCTATCTATTTGATAATTATTTGGAGATGGCGTTAGCTCAGCAATTTGATTTTATTACCTTGATTTATTGCGACTATGGTGCCTTAAATCCAGAGGAACGCAAACTACTGCTAAAAAATGTGCTGGCGCATCTAAAACCGGGGGGCAAATTTTTGTTCGATGTATTTACGATTGCACAGTTTTTAACGCTTAATGAAGAGCAGACCTGGGAAAGTAAAGAATCAGAAGGGTTTTGGCGGGGGGAGCCCCATCATGTGCTGAATCAACGATGGAAATATCCTGATCACGTCTTGCTGGAGCAAACAACGATTTTATCAGAAGATGAGGTCACAAATTATTATTTATGGACGACCTATTTTGCAAAAGATGCATTGATAAAAGAAGCTAGGGTTGCCGGTTTTGATATTTGTGAGATATTCGGTGATGTCAAAGGCAGTCCTTATAGCGAAGAAGGCTCGACAATGGCGATGCTACTGAAAAAACTATTCCCTATCTGAAAGAGTGGTTTTCTGTAAATAGAAAAAAGAAACGACGATTTTCTGTCGTTTCTTTTTGTTTGGCTCCGGCACTGATCAATCAATTTTTTTGTTCTAATGATCGGGCCCATTCAACACCACTCATTCAGCTAAGCGTCGAACCATCGTAATATCTGTTTCCAGATAGCCCATTTTTTTGTATAGCTGATACGCAGATTGATTATGGGCAAAAACGTGCAAGCCGATCTCAGTGATGCCTTGCTGGACCGCCCACTTTTCCAAAGCCTGTAAGGCTTTGGTACCATAGCCTTTTCCTCGCTGGTCTTCCTCGATAATAAAGTCATAGATGAAGGCTTTCTGGGCAGCTGTGTTGACCCAAATCACTCCGATCGGTTCACTAAAATCAGCTGCAAATAAAGAAAACAAGTGATTGTTTTCAGTGGCAGTCCCTTGAGGAAGCAAAGAAGCAAAACTCTCTTTGGCGAGGGTGAGGGCCTCGTCTTTGGTCCATGTGCCCGCTTGGACTTTGTCATTGGCGTATTCTAAAACAGCATTGGCTAAGTAGGCAGCATAGTCGCTGTCTTTCATTGGTATTAAGTTCATCTATTTCTCCTTTTGTCCTTTTCGGCTCTTCTTAACCTACAGAATGATTGTAGGCATGAGAAACAAGGACATTTGATATGGAATGGTTTGTTTCCCCTTTAGTTGAAGGTCTCTGACAACGGGTCTCGTCGTTTAAACAAAAACAGGTCATCCTGTGCAAACTGGTAGAGTCCATCGCAAGTATAGCCTCGCAACCAGTCAACCCCATCGATGCGGCGAATGTAGAATCCTTTGGGGAAATCGTCGGCTTTTTCCAGTGGCATAGAAGCGATCGTGATTGCAGCAGCTGGCGCTTTTCCGTGGGATTTCAGTCCGGTACTATTTGCCAGTTGACGATAGCTGAGGCGAAAATGTAAGGCCATTTCCAAGGTACAATCGGTCAATCCGTAAGAAAATGCAGCTGCAAAAATCTCCGTCAAAGCCCCACCTTGTGTGAGTCCTAGTTCTTTAAGGGAAACAATCACACAAGTAGCACACTGTTTATCGGCACTGAGGGAGAGCTGGGGATGGCGCAAGAGCTGGTTGGCATACGCGTTTAAGTGAATCTGATTTTCTTCCAACTGCTGGCAAATGCGGGCTAGCGAAACCCCGCCATAGTCTACGATCACTTCTTTCAAATCAAACACTCCTTTCAACTAGGGATCCTTTTCTTGAAAAATCAGTTCGCACCCTCGTTCTTAGACAAATTGGCATAAATCGCAGCAACTTCTTCTTGGTAACGATTCTTTAGTCGAGGGGGACTTAAAATACGCAGGCTTTTTCCAAAAGAGAACAAATAGGGCACCACCCAGCTTTCCTCGGGTAACTCAATGGTAACGACAGCAGTGCCTTCCTCCGTCAAAGTAATATCCTGATGATCGAACTCATCATATACCCGATAAAGAACGTCGGCTTGAAAGAATAGACGAGCAGGATAGGTGGTAACAGTCAATTCAATGGCAGAATCAGGCGCAGTGACCGGAAAAAAATGCTGGTCAGTGAGGTGGACCTGACTCATGCGGCTGATTTTAAATGTCCGAAAGGCATTCTTTTGCTGGTCGAAGGCATGCAGATACCATGCTTGCGAACGAAAAAGCAGTTTGTAAGGCTGACAGACGCGTTTTTGCGGTCCCTGTTTACTGATATAGTCAAAGGTGATCACGTGGTTCGTTAAAATACTCTTTTTTAATAAATCAAACGTGTCGTTGCCGTTTTCTCGCCGATGCCAAGTGGAAAAATCAACTTCTAGCCAGTCTGTATCGTTTTGCTGGAATAAGGATTGCAGTTTTGCCAATGATTCTCCGCTGATCTGTGGCGTCAGCTGGCGAATCCCTTTCAACGCCAAAAGCAGGTTTTTCCGTTCTTCCTCTGATAATAACACTTTATCCAACACAAAACTGCTTAACAAATAAACGCCGCCATTTCGACCCGTTTCGGTATAGATGGGTACGCCAATACTGCTTAGGGTATTGATATCTCTGGTGATGGTGCGAGTCGAGACTTCAAATTGTTTGGCTAATTCAGAAGTGGTTGCTTTTTCATGATTCAACAGGTGGTAGATAAGGCCGAACAGGCGTGTCGTGCTCACTTGATTTACTCCTTTTATAAAAAGATGATAAAACACTGACAGAAGGTGTCTAGGTTTCTATCGTATCATAAAGACAAAGAAGGAGGAACTCCAATGAAATTTTCGATAATGGCAACGGAAAGAACCAATAATTTTACTGATCCAGCGATTCAAGCAAAAATCACTGGCTTATGGGAGAAAAACAGCGAGGCGGTCAAGAAAGCCGCAGAAAAAGGAACAGTCATCGCTTGCGTTTACCACGAGTATGAGTCAAACTATCAAGGAGACTATGCCGTTTCGCTTTGTTTCGAAGAAACGGAGCAAGCAGACTTTGATACAGAAAAATATACTTGGAAAATGTATCCGGTCGATCGGCGCGATGCGCAGGGCATTCTGACTACTTGGCGTCAAATCTGGTCAGAGGAAGAAAACCAGCAGCTACAGCGCAAGTATTCCTTTGATTTTGAACAGTATGCACCAGACGGCGAGGTGGCGATTTTTATCGCCATTGAAGAAAGCGACAAAGAGTAACCATTTTCCTGAATAGGAGGACAGTCAATGAGACAGTACGAAAGCAAAGCAGACTTGATCCAAGAGATCACAGAACGTTACCAAAAATTTCGCCAAGAATTTGTTGAAATTCCCGAAGCGTTACGAAATCAGCGAACAGCTGGGGTCGATAAGACGCCTTCAGAAAACCTGTCTTACCAAATCGGCTGGGTCAGTTTGTTATTGTCATGGGAAGCACAGGAACAACAAGGGATGAGCGTTCACACACCTGCTGAAGGATATAAATGGAACAACCTTGGCGGATTGTATCAATCTTTTTATCAGACATACGGCAGTTTGACCTTAGCACAGCAGCAAGAACTCTTAGATCAAAAGGTGACGGCCCTTTGCCAGTGGATCGAAGGCTTATCCGATCAGGAATTGTTTGAAGCAGGGCAACGGGATTGGGCAACCACCAAAGCACAGTGGCCAGTCTATAAATGGATCCATATCAATACAGTAGCGCCGTTTACCAATTTCAGAACGAAAATCCGAAAATGGAAAAAGGAAGCACTGCATTGATCAACAGAGAAATGAATGAATCGAACAGGAAAATCACACCCTTTTCATAGTGTGATTTTTTGCTGTACATAAAAAACGGTTCATTGAGAAACAATGGCAAAGAAGCGCCAGTGGCTTGCTATCAATTGTGAGAGACTGAAAATCGTGCTATGATGGCGTTAATCAGAGCAAGGAGGAAAAAGCAGATGTGTGGTGGCATTATTTCCCAAAAAATTGCCTAAGCCCATGTAGATCAAGACCAGCAAAAAACGATTTACATGGGAGGAATAAATGATGAAAGAAAACAAATATGATGACCAAACGTTTTTTACGAAATACAGTGAAATGACTCGTTCGCAAAAAGGCCTGCAAGGAGCTGGGGAATGGCAGACGCTAGAAAAAATGTTGCCTGACTTCGAAAAAAAGCAGGTACTTGATTTAGGCTGCGGGTATGGATGGCATTGCCAATATGCTGTAGACCATGGAGCGGCAGCAGTACTAGGAACTGACATTTCTCAACGGATGCTTGAGGAGGCCAAGAAAAGGCACCCTGATCCGAAAATAACGTATCAATGTGTCGCAATGGAAGAAGTGACACTTCCTCCAGCCTCAATAGACGTTGTTTTAAGTTCATTGGTGTTTCACTATGTGGCAACGTTCGAAACATTGATCAAAAGTATATCGGTCTGGCTGAAATCTGGTGGTGTGCTGGTATTTTCGGTGGAGCATCCGGTTTATACGGCGGAAGGATCGCAAGATTGGCAGTATGATAGGCAGGGGGAAATCCAGCATTTTCCAGTCGATCATTACTATTATGAAGGCAAGCGGCAAGCGCGATTTTTAGGTGAAACGGTGACCAAATACCATCGTACCCTGACAACCTATTTAATGACCTTATTGCAAAACGGCTTTATTTTAGAAAAGGTGATCGAGCCACAACCACCAGAAGAATTACTGGAAGTACCGGGAATGAAAGACGAAATGCGCCGACCAATGATGCTGCTAATAGCTGCTAGAAAAAGCTGACTTAAAGAATTGTTAAACAGTTGATCTGTGAAGATCAGCTGTTTTTTTGTTTTGTGTCATCGTAAGAAATAACTGGAGAAGCCTGTGACCGCTTAATGTCTAGTTAGTGGAGTTAATAAAATAAACTGTTATTTTAAGTGCTAAAGTGACGCGAAGGTGACAAAAATGAAACGCCAATTCGTAAAAGGGTATGCTATATTTTAAACAGTACTTGTTTTTTTACAGAAAAAAAGCGGGGAGTCGATGGCGTATCTTACGCAATCGACGCCAATTGGTTTTATAGAAAAAACACAAAACCATTCCCAAGTCTGATGCAAGTTTGCTGAATATTCAGCAAAATAAAAGTAAATGACTAAGAATAGAAAGGGTGAGGATCATCAAAAACAACCAAACCATTGGCTTGACGTCAGGAGAAGTCAAGGCGCGGGTGCAGCGCGGTCAAGTCAATAAGACAAAAAAGGATACGACGAATACGTACCCGAAAATCCTTTTTACCAATATCTTTACCTTTTTCAATTTGATCAACTGTGTCCTATTCTTTCTCGTCTGTTTGACGGGTTCTTATCAAAACGGGTTGTTCGTCTTTGTTGTCTTCAGCAATGTGATCATCAATCTCTTTCAAGAAGTTCGTTCCAAACGAACGCTGGATAAGCTGGCACTGCTAAAAGTTGCCAAAGCCGATGTTTATCGGGATGGCAAGCTGGAGAATTTGCCGATCCACAAGCTCGTAATGGATGATGTGTTACGACTGAAAAGCGGGGATCAAGTGCCGACGGATGCCAAAGTCATTCAAGGATCTTTAGAAGTCAATGAATCCTTGCTGACTGGTGAAATGGATACGATCCACAAGCAGCCAGCAGACGAGTTGTTTTCTGGC
Organism: Enterococcus sp. OL5; assembly: GCF_006491895.1. Taxonomy (NCBI): domain Bacteria; kingdom Bacillati; phylum Bacillota; class Bacilli; order Lactobacillales; family Enterococcaceae; genus Enterococcus; species Enterococcus sp. OL5. The sequence continues at coordinate 14,675 of NZ_VHIL01000013.1, read as the reverse complement.
AGTTTTATCACTGCTGGCGAAGCGTTATGCCAAGTGATCCACGTAGGCGCTGACAACTATATCGCAAAAATCAACAAAGAAGCCAAAACCATCAAACGACAAAAATACTTGATCCAAGGCAGTTTGAATAAAATCATTCGTTGGATCAGCTTGATTTTGGTGCCGTTATGTACCCTCTTATTCGTCAAGCAGTTCTATTTCTCTCATGCGGCTTTCAACACAGCCATTTTACGGACGGTGGCGGCAGCTGTGGGGATGTTTCCCGAAGGATTGTTTTTATTGACGAGTGTCACATTGACCATCAGTGCTGTCTATCTGGCGCGCAAAAAAGTGATGGTGCAGGAATTGAACTGTATTGATGCCTTAGCACGGGTCGATGTGCTTTGCTTAGATAAAACCGGTACGATCACCGAAGGCAAGATGACGGTGGAAAAGACGATTTCCTTTCAATCGTACACACCGTTGGCAGAAATCACTGGTAACTTAATGGCGCAGCTACCCGATCAGAACCCAACAGCAATGGCGCTGCGGACCTTTTTCCCAGAAAAAACGACGTACCAGATGCAGCAAGTCGTCCCCTTTTCATCAGATCGCAAATTCAGTTGCGTCATGTTTGAAGGACAAGGCACTTATTTCATCGGAGCTGCGTCGATTTTACTGGGAACCAACCATGAAGCTGTCTTAAAACAGGAAAGACAGCTGGCAGAAGAAGGCTACCGTGTGATCGTTTTGGCTCACAGTACGCAAGGCTATGAGGAGGCAGGACTGCCGACGGATATTGAACCGCTGGGCTTTTATTTACTATCAGACACGATCCGTGAAGATGCCAAAGAGACCTTGGAGTATTTTCGTTCACAGGCAATCCAATGCAAGATCATCTCTGGCGATGATCCAGTGACAGTCAGTCAAATCGCGAAAAAAGTCAATCTACCAGGAGCAGCTGATTTTATCGATGTGTCAAAATTAACTGCGACCGAATTAAAAGAAGCTGTCAGCAACTATCAGATTTTTGGTCGAGTGACGCCGCAACAAAAGAAAGAAATGGTACTCTTCTTGAAAGAACAAGGGCATACTGTCGCGATGACTGGCGATGGCGTCAACGATGTTTTGGCGCTGAAAGAAGCCGACTGCTCCATCGCGATGGCTTCCGGTGTCGATGCTGCGCGTCAAGTATCAAATTTGGTGCTTTTGGAAAATCAATTCGATGCTTTGCCATCGGTCATGGATGAAGGCCGCCGAGTGATCAATAACATTACTCGCTCAGGTTCATTGGTGCTAGTGCAAGTCTTATTCTCCATCATGATCACTATGGGGACGTTGTTATCAGGAACGACCTATCCTTTTGAGCCGATCCAATTAACGATCATCAATGCCTGCTTTGTCGGCATTCCGACCTTCTTTTTAAACTTTGAACCAGACTTCAATCGGATCAAAGGGGACTTTATGACGACGATTTTCAAAAATGCTTTTCCAACAGCCTTGACGATTACGGTAGGAACTTTGCTGATCATCAACTTTGGCTATTGGTTCAACAGCAGCAGTAAAGCTCTATCGATCATGAGCATTATTTTTACTGCTTGGAACTATCGCTTGATCCAGAAAAAAGTCTATCCAGCGATCAACAGCTATCGAACGATGATTTTTTTCAGCACCCAGATTTTGTACTTTGCCGCCTTGATCGTCGGTCGTGACCTCTTTAACCTGGGCAATACCAGCTATCTCAACCTCATTCTCTTGATTGCCTTGTTGAATTTTTCCGCCTATATGCAACGCTTTGCGGATAAGGGCATCGAGCTGCTGATGCGAAGATATACGAAGAAACGTAAAAGCTTGTCAAAAGAAATGATTCAGTAAATGGTAGGAAAAACTGATTGCTTGAGCAGCTCTTATAGCGTGCTAAGCAGTCAGTTTTTGTTTTCAAATAAATTTTTATTTAAAAGGAGTTTGTCTCTTGCTATGAAACTCGTTTCATACCGTACAATCAACCAAGGGACCTTTTCAGAAAATTTGTCGAAAGTGGAACAACTAATTTTCTATGGTAGACTTAGGTCACTAGCAAAACAATCAGATAGGAATGAAAGAAATGGCAACGATTCGCGATATAGCAAAAATTACTGGTTTTTCGATCACGACAGTTTCTCGTGTGATCAATGGCCATCCTTATGTTGATGAGCAAAAGCGAGCAGCGATTTTGGCGGTGATGGAAGAGCTGGATTACAAACCGAATAAAATCGCCCAAAAACTTAGCTCGGGGAAAACCTATAATATTGGAGTCATCGTACCGTTTGTCAATCACGCCTTCTTTGATGGGATCTTAAATGGCATTATGGAAGAAGCCTTTGCTCAAAAATACAAAGTGACGTTATTGCCGACCAATTTTGATCGAAAATTGGAATTAGAGTATCTAGAAGAATTCGCTGCAAAGGGATTTGATGGCTTGATCGTCATCACTCGGGCAAATCATATCGAGACGTTTTATCCCTACATGGAAAAAGGACCGATTGTTTTTTGTGAAAATTCGACCGGTACTGCCGTTCCTTTCGTTGCGATCGACTTGGTCGGCTCTGTGACAGCCAGTATCAATTATTTGAAGGAACAAGGCGTAAAGCGCTTGGGGGTGACGTTAGGGCGCAGCAAACGTCTTAGCTGCAATTCAGTCAACACTATCGCAAAAGCCAAGGAGCTGTTTCCTGATTTTTCTGAAGCAGATATTTATTGGGATTGTATCAAAGCCCAAGACGGGATTTCCGCAGCCGCATTTTTTAAGGAACGAGGAATCGATGGGGTGATCACAAATGGGGACGAGATCGCAGCGATGATCTTAAATCAATACCCTCACGGGACAGCACCCATCGTGATTGGGCAAGAAAACCTCCTCATCAGTCAAATGCTGCACTTTTCTTCCGTTGAGTTTCATCTGGATCGGTGTGGGAAAGAGGCGTTTCGCTTGTTTCAAGAAAGAAAACAAGAGCAGATCATTCTGCCTTACGAACTTATTATTCGTGAATAATCATCGTTATAAAAAGAACACACCTTTTCGCCGCGAGGTGTGTTTTTGCCTGCTTTTTAAAGGGAATTTGAGGAAGGAAAATAAAAAAATAAAGAAAAAATCAATTTTGAATGCTTGCTTTTCACAGAGTAAAGGGCTACCATTGGTCTGTGGCTTTTTCGCCACAAAAATAGGAAACGTATCAGACAAGAGTACTTGGGGAAGATTCTCTTGGGGGAAGCCTGATACGTTTCCTTTTGTTCATTCTAACACTATTTATATATAAAGTAGAGAGATATTGAGTAGATAAATAAAAATACTAATGTAATTGATGAATAGGAAAAAGGGAATCATTCAAAAGGCGACTTTTAGATCGTTTTCCTATAACATGTTGGAGGGCAAATGGCTCCCCATGCTTTGGTTAATAAAAGAGCATCAACTAACTAATTGTGTTGTACCAACAAGAAAATTACATAGCTTGGCAACACCAGTTTCAGCTGTTTCTTTGATTAGAACAGTTGCAGTATTTTCGTAAACATGAATCACACTAACTTCTTGTAAACCGGTAAAGCCAATAACATTTGCCTGATAGTTTTGACCAGGGAACACTTGGTATTTTTCCATGTTTTTATCTCCTTCATTAATCTTATTTCAAAAGAATAATAATTAAAATTTAAGAAAAAGTAAAGTGAAACGATTTTTCATTCAAAAATACAATCCTTTGGCGTTAGTTTCGAGCAGATTCAAGCTTTTTCTGCAATTTTCCATTATTTTTTTCAATAAATATGCGGTGAATTGTTGAACATTATTCAAGAAAATATGCCTCTTACTTAAGGGAGTGTTCACAGATTTTAGCTAAACGACAGGGCGAGAGCAGCAGCTGAATTGTTTGTTTTGTGACGGTTTGGGGCTTATAATAAAGATAGGAAGAAGGATCGGCGTCACCACTTCCTAAATCAATTGAAAAGGGCGTGCAAGTTATGGAAAACGTATACCGAAATAACTTTGTCAAAAGAACTGTTCAACTGATGTTTGCACCAAAAAAAATCAGAAAGCGTCCGCCAGAACAATGGATCAAAATGCCTACCAGCCGAGTTATTCGGAGAAAGGACGCGTGATCCAGCATCTCGCAGCTATGCGTGAAATAGTCTTTAAAGAGAAAAGAAACGCAGGAAGTTCCGAAGACGGGACTTCCTTTTTTATGTCATTGAAATAGGGTGCTTATCGAAAAAGCAGTTGTCAACACGTTCTCTTGTGGAGGACCACTTTCGGAAGAGGATACAAAAGGAAGCTTGCGAGAGCCCAATAGACGAATGAAAGAAATCAATAGATGTGTTAGTGGATAAAGAATCAAGATGGTTCTTCCTAACTGTTTTTCCAAAAATAATGATATTCAAAAAGACATTAGTCTATCTGCGTGGGCAGAATTGATGATTGATGTAAGAAGAGGGAACCCAAAAGCCACTTTTTTCATACTTGAATTCTGTTAAAATACATATAGAGGTTCAAACTTGAAAAATAATCTGATAATTTTTAAAGAAGGTGAAAGCATGGACTACCAAGAAATCGCGCGTCATTTCCAGACAACATCCTTTGATCCCCAACCGTTTGTGCAAACGGCGATCGATGATCGAAAGGTAAGGGAGAAACTAGTGGAGAATGTCGTTGATGGTCAAAACCATATCAATGAGTATTTTAATAGTTATTTGATCATTAAAGAAGTAGCCATTAAAAACCCTGAGTTGATTTATGATGAGTGGGAACGGATCTGGGCGTTGCATACCCATAAAAACTCCTATCATCAGTGGATCGCCCACGATTTGATCACGCAACTTCTGGTGATCGATCATGAAGACAAGTTTGAAGCAATCAAGCAAGAATATGTACTACTGCCTAAAGAAGAAAAAATTAGCAATTTCTTGAAGATGATTGAAAATATCAAGGAAGCCAGTCGACACAAAGACCTTCAGCATGAAAAGAAACGCTTGCTTACGGATCAAGTATGGCTTTCAAACTTCAATGAAAAACAAATGAAGCGTATTGATAAAGTCCTCCAAACTCTTTTGACCGAATGAATCAAGAAAAGCAATTGAACTTGTTTCAGAAGGGGGGCTTGCTGTTTTCCCCCACTTTTTTTTCTTGATTACTGGGAATAGTCGGGAGGAATGAGGAGCATGCTGCAATGATAGTTACCAATTAGTTGCATGTATCGCATGCAAAATCTCCCTTAAGTCCTTGTAAGAAGCCAAGTGAAACTTTATACTAGAATGTAATACTTATTCAAAAAAAGGACAAATAAAATGAGGACATGAGCTTTTATGAAGAAATATTGTAAGGAAAATGTGCTGGAAGCGGCGATGAATCGTCTGGAATATATTTTTGATACGTTTCCCCATGTGTACTTTTCGTTCAGTGGCGGAAAAGACAGTGGTGCTATGATCCAGTTGGCCGATCAAGTCGCCCGACAAAAAAAGAAAACCTTCGATCTGCTGATTTTAGATATAGAGGCAAATTATGATGCTACACGAGTATTCATGGAAAAAATCAAAGCGTTACCAAGTATCAATCAAACTTACCATTTTTGCTTACCCTTTTACGAGGACAACAATACCAGCGTATTTCAGCCACAATGGCTGATGTGGGATGAACAAGAACGGGAGAAGTGGGTACAGCCAATGCCAAAAGATGCGATTTCACTTGGTGATTTAGATGAATCATTGATGGAGATTTATCAGAGTGCAAATATGAATCCTGATAAGTTCTTGCGAAACTTTGCTCATTGGTACGCAAGTCACCATGGCTTTGAGCCCGTTGCTTGCGGTGTAGGTATTCGGACACAAGAAAGTCTGTATCGGTATCGATCAATCACATCGCCAAAGTATAACTTTCGGAAGCAATGCTGGATCAAACGGCAAGTAGCAGATTCAATGGTTGTCAATTTTTACCCCATCTATGATTGGAAAACCGAAGATGTCTGGGGAGCCTATGCTCGATTTGACTGGCCGATCAATGGCTTTTATGAAAAGTTGTATGATCATGGCGTTCCGATCCATCAAATGCGGATCTGTCAGCCTTACGGCATGCAGCAACGAAAAGGCTTGTACCAATATGCTTTGGTGGAACCGGAAACGTGGGAGCGCGTCGTAAATCGTGTGTCAGGAGCCAATTTTGGTCGCTTGTATGCCCAGACGGGATTATTGGCGCATTACAATACGAGAAAACCCAGTCATATGACTTGGCAAGAGTATGCGGTCTTTTTACTGGAATCAATTGGACTTTATTCAAAGAAATTACAGGATCATTATTACCGCAAAATCACGATTTTGATTGATCATTATCGAGAAAAGCACGGAATCGAAGTGGAAGACATTCCCGATGTGACCAAACGTAAGGAGTGGCTAAAAAACGAAGTACTCTGGCATGACTGGAAAGGGATCGCTCGTGCGTTAGAAAAAAATGATTTTTCCTTGAGCACGCGACAATACAGTTTGACGAAAAAAGATGAGTCTGAATTGTATGAGTTGGCGGTGGATTTTGGGGCGGCGTTGGGGATCGAGCATTTACCAAAGTATCAGTTGAAAAAATTGAATGCCAAATACGAGTATCTAACGAAAAAAATCACCTAACGATGGACGAATGGGTCCGTAGAGAGGAAGGGTTTTGTGAACGAACGATTGGTTTTATTTTTCCCACCGTATAAGAAAAGCCAATTCTATCAATTGATGGGAGCTTTCTTTGCAGAGCGAGTGTATCAGCAACAATTTCCGTACTTAGTCAATGATGATAACTGTTACTGGTACGTGATTCTTGATGATGAAAAACGAGTGACCGCTTTTTCTTATTATGAAAAAGGCGCCAACAAAGTGGAGCTAGGGGAATTTTATGAAAAAGATCCAGCTGCTCAATTTAAAAAGTTTCTTTTACGGAAAATGTTGGTGGATATCACCCGCAACTACCCAGAAGCAGAGATTCTCGCTTCTACTAACCAGCCCAGTGAAATTGCCCTTTTGGAGTCAAAAGGGTTTGCGGTCTATCGACAAACAAAAAATTATTCATTTCTAAAAAGGAGTGTAGTCCCTCATGAGCGATATCGATTTTCCAGTGTTAGCGGCGAAGCTGATCCCAGTCAACAAGATTCACGCGAATACGTATAATCCCAACACCGTGGCTGCTCCAGAAATGGATTTGTTGGAACTGTCGATTCGAGAAGATGGCTTTACGCAACCATTGGTTTGCTACCACGATAAAGAGCAAGACCAGTATATTTTGATTGATGGGTTTCATCGGTATATCGTAGCAAAAGAGCGCTTGGCGTTGCCAAGCGTTCCGGTCACAGTGATCGATAAGCCTTTTGAGAATCGCATCGCTTCAACAATTCGTCACAATCGGGCCCGCGGTACCCATGGCATCGAGAAGATGGGAAATATCGTGCAGCAATTGGTCGCTAATGACTGGACGGATGAACGAATTGCCAAGGAATTAGGGATGGATCGTGAAGAAGTTTTCCGCTTTAAACAACGCTCAGGATTAAAAAGCGCCTTTTCCAACCATGAATTCAGCAAGTCTTGGATTGAGTTTGAAAAAAGATATTACAAAGGAAAAAAAGAAACCTAGAAGATCAAAAAAGCTATCTATGGAAGATAGCAATTGATCAATAATTTTTTTTGAATTTTGTATAGGTGTTTTTTACAACGATCACGATCAGATTGACCACCATCGACAAACAAAGTGTCCCTAAGAGAATGGCTAGGATCACACCTAATGTGTCTCTTAGAAAGCTGAAGATCGCTTCAACGATAAACATGGTTTTCTCCTCCTTTTCTCAGCGTCTATCTTTTCAGACAATTGCAAAAATAGGCTCGTTGTTCAATAGCTACCTGCTACTGAAAAATACAGTCGAGCGGTTTACACGTCCGGCGTTTTTGTTCATTGTGTCTTTCCGAAGTAGAGTATACTTTGGAAAGGACAAAAGAGAGTTTCTGTTTTTTAAAATCGGTGAAAAATTCTGAAATTTAAGAGTAGCCTTTCTTTTCAGATTCTTATCAATGGTATGAATAATCGTATCAATTTGTATAAAAAAAGTAAAATGATAACACAGATTAAAATTGAGGAAAAGCTATGATTTCATCATTTTATGAGAGTCAGAAATATCCAAAACCTTGCTGTACAACGTCTTTGATTCCATTAGACATTGTACAGCTTGTTTCTTTTCTACAGTGACGATCCTTTCAAAATAACTACACTTGATTCAAGAAAAAGCAAACGTGCATAAAAAGTCAATGATACATAATCTCCTTTGGATAACTAGAGCAGACGTTTTTTTTAATTCAAAGACAAATTCTTTTGTAATACTGGGAGAATGCATTAGGGATTTTTTTGAAAGCAATCCGATCGACATACGAGTATTTGCTAAAGGATTCGCTAAGATTTTTATTCCAGCGCGGGTCTGATCAACGATAGAGCGAGGCACTAAACTGCAATAACCAGTTTGTTCGATCAAGTAAGGAATCGTACTAATATTGTTGACATATTCCCAATGGATCGATGGCACGCAACTGGCAAGATAGCTTTCAACTTTTTTATGTGCTAGGCTGTCATCGTTAAAACGATAGAAGTGGCAGCCTTCGAAATCAGCTAGTTTATTGATCGTTAACGGGTTGTGGATCGATGTGATGCAGCAAAGCTCTTCTTGGAACAATTCTTCGTAAACAAAATTCCCCTCGTGAGGAAGTGAGCATAGTGCGACATCAATACGATTTTCTTTTACTGCCTTGGCTAATTCCATGGTGGTTCCCACAAGAATCTCGAATTTCACTTTTGGGTATTGCTGAGCAAACATATGGAGCAGTTCTGGCAAAATGGAAATGTCATAGGGCTGAACGATCCCCATCCGTATAGATGAGTCGATCGTACTTGAAGCGTTGTGCAACTGTTCTTTTACCTGCTCCCATTGGGCGATCAGTCCAGGGACTTCCTGCTTCAACAATTCGCCTTCCAATGTTAGTACATTGCTTTTCCCTTCTAAAAATAACGCCACTTCTAACTCTGTTTCTAACTTTTTGATATGATTGGTAACCGTTGATTGGGCATAGTTTAATTTGGCAGCAGCCTTCGTAAAAGTCCCTTCTTCGACGATAGTTTTAAAGGATTGCAGCTCTTTGATAAAATCCACATTTGTTCCCCTTTCTTTTCTCAAATTATACAAAAAAAGGAAAGTGAAATAATTTCTTTTTTTTTATCGTAAATCAAAAAAATAGATATAAAAGTTCTTTCAAATATGTGTAGTATTCAGGGGTAAGTCTTTTTATTTTTGGTGACCGTTACTATAACGAATCCTAGAAATAAGTGAGAGGTTGTTTCCATTAAAAAAGGCAGGCGATGGAACCAGCGACTACTTAGATGGCTTCTAGTGATGAGATACCAGGAGCAACACATCGATAAGTTACTGATATAAAGGAATGTGAGGGACCGGGTTTTTGCTTTTCCTGTAGGCAAAACGCAAGCGAAGAGGGGGCAGCAGCACTTGCTTCTTGAACTTCCAAATGAAAGAAGGAAACTGGCGGCTGGCTTTAGTAAAGCGCCGTCAGTTTCCTTACGGTAAATAATCGGGGATGATCTTTGGCTGAACCAATTGTTCAATCGTTTTATGGATGATCATCCAGTCAGATAGACTTGGTACATTCGAAATTCGCAATTGCTGAAAGTGGGGATTACTTTTCAAGTGTAAGTCAAAATTGCTGACAATCAAATCAATTTCCTGATGGATCAATTCATGGGTATCAGGAGTCACTTCGAAAAAGTAACTGACTTCAGTCTGATCATTTTTGAATAGCTCCGCTGATGCGGCTAAGAAAGCATCTAATCCAGCGCCACCTTGAAAAGCAAAGGCCACTTTACGTTGTTTTTTTAGCGGAGTACTAGGTGCCAGTTCGCTTAATAAGGTCAATGTGACTGCGATATGCTCCAAGTGAGTAAAGGAGAAGAAGGCGCTTTGGTCATTGGATTGTTTCAACCACTTATTCCAAGCGAGGTACTCTGTCTTAAAGGTCGATTCAACAAAGGTTTTGATTTGTGGATCAGCAAATTCATAGTTGGCAGAAATCATCGATAACAAGCGGAGGTTCACTAGATAAGAGATGATTTTCTGAGAGACTGCAGAGGAAATAGGTTGTTGGCCTTTTTTTAAAAACAGACCAATTTCCGCAATGATTTCCGGTTTTTCTGTATGGTGAAAAATATATTTGGCTGCATCTTCTTCAGTAACATCCAATGTACTATAAGACAGACAGTGGAGTGTAGTGAGGAAGAGCCAAAGTAGTTCTTGTTTTGGTAAGTGAATGATCCGGTATTTTTTTAAATAATACTCGTTCAATACTTGCGAGAAAATGCTAAAGCGTTCTTTTTCCAATAAGTTACGCTCTAAAGAAGGCGGCAAGTTCAAAAAGTAAGAATAGCGCCATCTGCGTTTGGCGATACTTAACCACAGGGCCAGTCGATAATGACTGTAATGTAACTCTTTCTTGTTGGCTTCCTTGGCTTTTTGGACCAGAAGACGTGCATCCGCCGGGCTATCTTTATCTAAAATCGTGCTGTCACCATAAGCGGAGAAAAAGACAAACAGACAAAAACGAATATCGGCTTCAGTACCAATAAAGTCAAGTTGATTCGTAGCGATCGTCACAGAATAGGTTTGTAAAGACTTGTTCATGTAGCTGATGGTTCGCAACAAGTGACTACGAGAATAGCCAAATTCGATCGTTGCTCGATGAATGGAGTATTTTTTGTTATCAATGATACTCGACATGATTTTAAACTCGAGTGTTTCCATGCTTAAAAGCTGAATCGCTAAATTGATTGAGGCATTTGGTGCATACTTGATCGAAACGATGTTACTTTCAGAAAAGTTGATTTTAATCAGTTCTTCTGGCAAGCTATCGCTCAAAACATTGAGTTCTTTCGTGATTGTCGGCATAGATAGACCCAGCAACGTTGCCAATTCTTGCGGATGATAACCGGTTGGTGCTGCATTTAGCATCTGTAAAATTTTTACTTGACGGGAAAATGACTTGTCTCGATGCAAATTGATTGATAAATTTTCTAACATTGATATCACCACCTCTTTTAAAATCTTATGGAAGCAATCAGTGCCGAATGTAAATTACGTTGGTTTTAAGTAGATTATATAATACTCTACGTCAATCAAGAAGCTTTATCCTTTGAAACTTAATAGAATCAGATTTAACAAGCGCTACTTATACGTAAAACACCCTTCAATTAACGAAGAAGTGTCCTTCGAAAAGAACAGGGCCTGTTTCGGTGCATCTTAGCTTAGGTTCGGGAGAGGACAAATAATCGGAAGTTTCTCTAGAAAAGAGAGCAAAAGAAAAAGCAATGAAGAAGAATAAAGGAAACAATCTGCTAGACGAAAAAAAGCACCGGACGAAGAACTGTGAGTGTCCCTCAAAGCTAACTTAAGAAGTTATCTTTGAAGGATCAATCAAATCAGCAAGATCCGTCTTGTGCTTTTTGTTACGGGGAATCTAGGGTCATTAGCAAAACCAGAGTACCTATTCATGAAAGGAGGTTGTCGTTTTCTAAACGAAGATAGCGATAGAAAGTTGATCGTTTTATTCCAGTTTGGGCACAAATATCAACGACAGTTCGACCTTCCTTCTGATAAAGATTCAGGGCGTACTGAATCAGTTTAGGGTCGATTCGTGGACGCCCACCAATGTTTCCTCTGGCTCTAGCAGAATCTAGCCCTTCTTTGGTTCGCTCCACAATAATGTCTCGTTCAAATTGACTGAAGGCTTGGAAAACCGTCATCATCAGTTTTCCTTGAGGGGTCTGTGTATCAAAATTTTCTTTGATACTAATCACTTTTACTCCTTTTCTTTCGAAAAAATAGACGAGATCAATCAAGTCTTTGGTGCTCCGACCAAGCCGTGAAAAGCTTTCAATAATAATTTTGTCATTTTCTTTCACTCGCTTTTTTAGTTTGTTTAATTCCGGTCGATTTGTGCGAATGCCGCTAATTTTTTCAGTATAAATTTTGTGGCATTCATATCGTTCAAGCAAGTCTAGTTGACGAGAAAGATCCTGCTGTCTTGTAGATACGCGAGCGTATCCATAAACCATATTTGACATACAATTTCCTCCATTTAAAAATAAGTCTACCTAGAGAATACCTCGTTTGTTCACTTAAGTATACAACCTAAAACCAACGTATTATGAATAAAAGAAAAAGGGTAGTTTTTTTCTGTAAGCAAATAATGTACTATAGAGAGGAAACCTGCGGCGTTGAACGAGGCAGTTCTCAGTCGCTATGGAAACAACGCTTGAGATGTTAGGAAACACAGTGATTCAGGAAATCATCTGAATAAGGTAGATAAACCTATAAGAGCTCCGTTTGACTCCTTTCGATGCAACAGATTCTGAAAGTTACACACTGGTGCAATACCTTTTTCGAGGCATGTGTTAGCCAATCATTTTTAGAGTTAAGACATTTTGAAAGAAAATCGTTAGACAAACTATCGCTTACAAGGAGGGGAACATGAGAGAATTGCAGTTAAGTTTTATGCTGAACAAAACGACCGTTCGCTGGCTTCAAATTTTAAATGCGTTTGAGCGTGAACGTACTTGTTCAATCGCAAGCTTTGCGAACAAACTTGATGTAACTCAACGGACGATCAGCTCTGATATCAAGGAACTGAAAGCCTATTTGCAGGATGCAGCCAAGTTTGTGCATGTGGCTAATGGTTATCATTTTATGGAAACGAATCCGAAAGTATACTTGACCAAAAAAAGAGCGCTGGTTGCAAAAGAAGGTATGTATCAAATTTTAGAAGCAATCTTTCATGGTGAACTTTGTTCTGTTGAAGAGTGGGCACAGCGCTTGTATGTATCAGAAAGCACGATGCGGCGTTATTTGAATAGTGCTTCACTCACGTTGAGAAAGTATGGTTTAGAGTTGGTGCTACAACCAGTTAATTTGAGTGGAGCAGAAGCGAATATTCGTAAATTTTTCAAAGATTTTTATTATGAATCAGATGTTACTCCTCATACTCTGCTTCCACCTAAAGAGCTGATTGCGGTAGTCAGTGAGACGTTTTCAGAAGTGCCAACTGATGTGGTGAACACGGGTGTTGCTCCTAGTGATTTTTATTATAGTTTGTATATTACAATCAAGCGTTATCAGTCTGGAAAGACCATCCAACTTCCTACTCATTTGGCTGAGATAGTCAAAGACCACACGGCATTTACCGTAATGAAAGACTTAGCACCTAAAATCGAAGCCCTTTACCAGGTGAGACTACCACAAGAAGAATTGGTGTGGCTTTATCTAGTCACGGTGATGAAGCGTACATTGACTGAGCCCGTAAAAGAACAGCAGTTCATTGCATTGTTTGCACTTTATCCTGAACTACAGGCGCTAAGTCAACACTTTGTTCAAGAATGGGGCATCCCATTTAATGATCCCCAACTAATCGAGACGATGATTCACGCCTTTTTGTTATCTAAGAAAATCAATGATCAACTAGCGCCCATTTTGAATCGCTTGCTGACGGAAGTAAAAAATGAGCCCCTAAAGCATAGCTACGTCGCCTATCAAAAAAATCTTGTATTTTTGAAGCAGAATCAAGCAATTCTTGGGGTCAGTAAGGAGTACCTGTCTGATATCTGTGCAGCGCTTACCTTGTATAGTGAGGCGCTCAAGGAACTCTATTATCAAAAGGTCAACCGAATCGCATTGACATTAGAAGGCGACCTTTACACCTGTCACGCTATCCGCGCACGCTTTTTGCGCTATGTTGGCAATGATCATTACGTGTTTTTCCCAAAAATCAATGAATTGACGACTGCCTATTTGAAGGAAAATGCTATCGATCTCGTGGTAACGAATTATAGTGAATACCTATCAGAGTTCATCTTATCCACGGACTATCTCTTACTTAAAACAATCCCGGATCATCAAGATTGGCTAAGAGTGATTGAAAAAATCGATCCTCAGTTGGGGCAAGCATTAAGTGCAACCCCAAGTTAAGTCAAGTGTATACTTTGAATGCAATCAGTGAAGCTATTGCTAGCAGAAATGCTCATGAAAGCAGAATACCTATTAAGCTAAAAAGCCACAACCGTTGAGAAAAATGGTTGTGGCTTTTTTCTCTTAATAAGCAAGGAAGGAATTTCCTTCACTCCTCTTAAAAAAAAGATGGACGCTTCTGAGATGAAGTAGCTTGATCCACGAAAACTCTTACTGTTCATTTGCCAGTTTAGCAAAAATCGCTTCAAAGGATTTGAATGTGTCATTATCTAGTTGGCAAAGCCACAAAAGGTAGCTTTTTTCTTTAAAAGTCCACTCTATTGAAGGGTAAGAGGCAATTAAGGCATGGTATTTCTCCCGTTGTTCACTGGTAGCTAATAGCCACCGCTTCTCAAAAATTTGCTTATCTTCCATATAGCTATCCCCCAAAAAGAAACGTTGCCTGAAACTTCACTAACGGGCAACGTAAATCTAATGATACGCAGATCTCTAATTATTATACCAAGGAAAAATGAATTTTTTTAGAAGATGTGTAAAATTACAACGAATTTCTTTTATTTTGCTTTTTTGGGACATTTTTTATAGAAAAGAAGCATTCTGTTGAAGAGAACTGTTGTTAACAATGTTTCTGGTACTAAGAAG
>NZ_VHIL01000012.1:0-136057 GCF_006491895.1 Enterococcus sp. OL5 | reverse complement strand
GGTTCGTTTGCTTGCTTTGTTCAGTTTTCAAAGGTCTACCGTGCTGTGTTAGCAACTTTTATATCATATCAGAGCGACGTTTGATTGTCAACTCTTTTTTAAAAGTTTTTTTTCGCTCGTTGTTTTTCAACTTCGTAGCGGCTGTCTCAGCGACTTCATTAGAATAACAAATGATTTGTTATTTGTCAACAACTTTTTTCAATTAATTTTGTTGATGTATCAACATCAATTAACTTTTTTAAAATTGCGACTTCGTTATAATATCATCTGTCGAGCTGTGCGTCAACTAGTTTTTTCAATTCTTTTTAGGAATTCATTTAGTCATTTGGCACATGTAATAATATACCAACTAAATCCCTTGCGGTCAATCATTTTCTATGGCTTTTTTCAATTTTTACAAACCCGTCTAATCGCATTGGATCCAGCTTTTATCGTTCGCATTTAATCCGTTTTCCAGTATCCGTTCCGACGTATTTCCCTCTATTTCCTCGCAGTTTTTCTCCCTGATCCAGCAGACAAGAAAAAAAGCCGCCCATCTCTTGCGAGTGGACGGAGTTTTTTTATCTCATTGTTGGGAATAATAAAACGTCGCGAATCGATTGCGCATCGGTCAACAGCATCACTAAGCGATCGATCCCGATCCCTAATCCACCAGTTGGCGGCATACCGTATTCAAGTGCTTCTAAGAAATCTTCATCCACCCCATGGGCTTCATCATTTCCTGCTTCGCGCTCTTTTTCTTGCCCTTCAAAACGTTCTCTTTGATCAATTGGATCATTTAGTTCCGTGAAGGCATTCGCAAATTCACGACCAACGATAAATAATTCAAAGCGGTCGGTAAAGCGTTCATCTTCTGGATTCTTTTTCGCTAATGGCGAAACTTCCACTGGATGACCGAAGACAAAGGTTGGCTGCTGTAACGTTTCTTCAACAAATGTCTCAAAGAATTCATTGATGATATGGCCAACAGTCATGGCATCAGTGATTTCAACATGATGTTCTTTCGCTAAGCTGCGGGCTTCTTCAACGGACATTGGTTGCCAGAAATCCACACCTGTTTGATTTTTGATTGCATCGACCATATGGATTCGCGCAAAGTCGCTAGCTAGATCGACTTCTTGTCCATCGTATTGGATCGTTGCTGTGTGCAAGACTTTTTCAGCAGCATTACGGATAATGCCTTCGGTCAGATCCATCACATCTTTGAAATCTGTATATGCCGTATACGCTTCTAGCATTGTAAACTCAGGATTATGGGTCGTATCGATCCCTTCATTCCGGAAAACGCGGCCGATCTCATAGACTTTTTCCATGCCGCCCACGATCAATCGTTTTAAGTGAAGCTCAAGAGCGATCCGTAAATACAGATCCATGTCTAAGGCATTGTGGTGGGTAATGAAGGGACGAGCCGCTGCACCACCTGCTTGATTATGCAATACTGGCGTTTCGACTTCGATATACCCATGACCGTCAAGGTAACGACGAATTTCGCTGATGATTTGGCTTCGTTTCATGAAACGATCAAAGCTTTCTTTATTACTGATCAAATCCAAGTAACGTTGACGGTAGCGTTGTTCTACGTTCGTCAAGCCATGGTATTTGTCAGGCAATGGACGCAATGCTTTTGATAAGATCACGATTTCTTTGGCTTTGATGGTCACTTCACCGGTATCGGTCTTCATGATTTCACCAGATACGCCGAAGAAATCACCTAAGTCTGCGTGTTTGAATACTTCGTAAGGTTCATCCCCTACTTGGTCTTTACGTACATATATTTGAATACGGCCTTCGCGGTCTTGTAAATGTGCAAAACCAGCCTTTCCTTTTCCACGTTTTGTAACGATTCTTCCTGCAATGCTTGCTGAAAGATTCATTTCGGCTAATTCTTCTTTGGTTCTTTGATCAAATAACTCATGTAACTCGGCAGAATTATGGGTGCGTTCGAATCGCTTGCCAAAAGGATCAATGCCTTCTTCCCGTAGTTTTTCCATCTTTTCACGGCGAACCAACATTTGATCATTCAATTCTTCTTGTGTTTGTCGTTCCTCTGTCACGAGTTTTCCTCCATTCTTAACTTGGGTTTCCTTCTTATAATGCCAATGATGACGCAAAAAATCAAGCCGAACTTTCGAATCGACTTGATTTGTTTCTTATTCCTTAAGAGTTGCTACCGGCTGTTTTTCGGTCTTCTCTACAAATGCATCTAATAAATCAAAAATCGTTTGCTTATCTTCTGCTTGATTGATAGCTGCCTTCACTTTGGCTGCCCGTGAAATACCTTTTAAGTAGTACGCAGCATGTTGGCGGAATTCTCGCGAAGCGATTTTTTCCCCTTTTAGATCAGCCAACCGTTCTAAATGAAGTTTCGCTGTCGAAATTTTTTCTCGTGGTGTTGGTTCCGGCAATAACTCGCCTGTCTCCAAGTATTGCTTGGTGCGGTGGATCATCCACGGATTGCCTAAGGCTGCCCGTCCGATCATCACTGCATCAGCGCCGACTTCTTCCAACATTCGTTTCGCATCTTCAGGGGTTTTGACATCGCCGTTACCCATAAAGGGAATCGTGATACTTTGCTTCACTTGTTTCAAAACGTCCCAATCAGCCGATCCTTCATACATCTGTACACGGGTTCTACCATGCATACCGATTGCTGCGGCACCCGCTGCTTCCGCGGCTTGGGCATTCTCAACCGCAAAGACGTGTTGCTCATCCCAACCGATCCGCATTTTGACGGTAACGGGCTTGTCGATCGCACTGGAAACAGCATGAACCATTTCATAAACCTTGTCGGGATCTAAAAGCCACTTCGCACCAGCTTCTGCTTTGATGATTTTGTTTACAGGACACCCCATGTTGATATCAATGATATCGGCAGTAGTGTTCTCTGCGACAAATTGCGCTGCCTCTACTAAGGATGCTTTATTCCCACCAAAAATCTGAATACTAAGAGGATGCTCCGTCTCGTCAATAAACAGCATCTCAAGGGTCTTCTTATTACGCAGTTGAATCCCTCGATCACTGATCATCTCACAGACGACTAAACCCGCGCCAAATTCTTTGACTGTCACACGAAACGCAGAATTGGTGGTCCCCGCCATTGGCGCAACGACGACGCGGTTAGGAATCTCAACCGAGCCGATCTGCCATGTCTGTCTATCTTTCACTTACGCTTCCGCCTCTTTCTTCAACGCCGCCAGTTCCGTTTCATCAAAATGATACTTGTTGCCACAAAACGAGCAGACTGCCTCTGCCCCGTGGTCTTCATCGATCATCGCTTGGATCTCGTCAGCCCCTAAGGTGATGATCGCTGTCGCAAATTTTTCTTTCGTGCAATCACAATGGAACTGAACTGGCATTTTTTCTAGTACTTCGATTGTCGTGTCTGGCAACAATGTCGCTAAGATCTCTTCTGGTGATTGGCCTTCATCGATCAAGGTTGATACTCGAGGCAATTCTCCCAAACGTTTTTCGATGGCATCAATGATCTCTTCACTGGCACCAGGCATGATCTGTAGCATAAAGCCACCGGCTGCCCGAATCGAATCATCGGTTTCTACTAATACACTCAGACCAACAGCAGAAGGAATCTGTTCTGACACTGCTAAATAATAAGTAAAGTCTTCCCCAAGTTCCCCCGAGACGATCGGTGTTTGCCCAGAGAAAGGTTCTTTTAGCCCTAAGTCTTTGATCACGGTAAAGATCCCTTGGTCACCCACTGCGCCCCGAACATCCAATTTCCCTTGAGGATTCAATGGCAGACTGATCTGTGGATTTTTTATGTATCCTTTTACGTCCCCACGACCATTGCTGTCTACGACGATTGCCCCAGCAGGACCATTTCCTTGAATTTTGACGGTCAATTTGTCTTCCCCTTTTAAGGTACTGCCTAATAACAAACTTCCCACCATCGCTCGCCCTAAAGCAGCGGATGCCGTATTCCATGTTTCATGGCGTCGTTGTGCTTCGGCGATCGTCTCTGTTGCCGATACGGCGTATGCCCGGACGAAGCCGTTATACGCTAGTGCTTTTACTAAATAATCCTTCATCTTGATTCTCCTTTTTATTCATTAATGAATCATACTAGGAAGCGCCGCTTTTTTCAACTGAATGTGTTTGAATTTAAGGAAAGTCTTCTTAAATAGAAACAAAAAGGCACCGAGTTTCCTCGGTGCTTGATACGTCTTGTTTTAGGCGTTATCATCTTTGTTTTCTTGATCAGTCGGTTGGCTTTCGCTATTGCGGCGAACGTCTTCCAATTGTTGATCAAAATCGTTTGATGGTGCATCTTCACTGTGTTTTTCTGCAGCTTGCTTCTCTGCATCTTTTTCTTCCAGCGCACGTTTTGCTTCTTCAAACGTTTGGGCTTTTTCACTAGGATACTCAGAGCTTTCGGTTCCTTCAGGCATTTTGCCTTCTTCAAACAAGGATTTGATTGCTTTGGCATCTAATGTTTCATGTTCAAGCAGTTTTTCAGCGATCAATTTGTGCTGTGCACGGTGTTCTTCAATGATTTCATGGGCTTTTTGATGGGCATCCATTAAAATCTTGCGAACTTCTTGATCGATTTCAAAGGCAACTTGTTCAGAGTACGCTTTTGTTTGACCATAATCACGACCGACAAAGACTTGATGGTTTCCTTCATATTGAACTGGACCTAATTTGTCGCTCATGCCATATTCTGTCACCATACTTCTTGCAAGCGCAGTTGCTTGTTCAAAGTCATTAGAAGCACCCGTTGATTGTACCCCGAAGATGATTTCTTCAGCCGTACGTCCACCAAGCAACCCAACGATTTGCTCAAACATATCTTCTTTGGTCATCAAGAATTGATCTTCTTTCGGCAAGGCGATCATGTAACCACCCGCACGTCCCCGAGGAATGATCGTTACTTTGTGTACCACACGGGCACGACTCAAGACTAACCCAACGATGGTATGTCCTGCTTCATGGTAAGCAACCATTTCACGTTCGCGTTTGTTGATGACCCGATCTTTCTTCGCTGGACCAGCGATCACGCGGTCTTCTGCTTCATCGATATCTGAAGCGTCGATTTTTTTCTTGTTACGACGAGCAGCAACTAATGCCGCTTCGTTCAAGACGTTTTCCAGATCCGCACCGGCAAACCCTGGTGTTTGTTGGGCAACGACTTTCAAATCAACATCATCTGATAAAGGTTTGTTGCGGGCATGGACACGGAGGATCGCTTCGCGACCTTTCACGTCTGGACGACCAACTAAAATCTGACGGTCAAAACGACCTGGACGTAGCAACGCTGGATCTAGAACATCCGAACGGTTCGTTGCGGCAATGACGATCACGCCTTCGTTTCCATCAAAACCATCCATTTCAACCAATAACTGGTTCAATGTTTGTTCCCGCTCATCATGTCCGCCACCCATACCGGCACCACGTTGGCGACCGACAGCATCGATTTCATCGATAAAGATGATGGCTGGTGCATTTTTCTTCGCTGTTTCAAATAAGTCACGCACCCGGCTTGCACCGACACCGACAAACATTTCAACGAAATCTGAACCAGAGATCGAGTAAAACGGTACGCCAGCTTCACCAGCAACGGCTTTGGCTAGTAACGTTTTCCCGGTTCCCGGAGGTCCCTCAAGTAAGACACCTGCAGGGATACGAGCACCTAATTCAACGAAACGTCGAGGATCTTTCAAGAATTCCACGACTTCGACAAGCTCTTGTTTTTCTTCTTCTGCACCGGCTACGTCTGAAAAACGTACGCGGTTGGCTTTTTTGTCCGCTTCTTTGGCTTTTGATTTGCCAAAGTTCATCACACGGCCGCCACCGCCACCGCCGCCGCCTTGTTGGCTCATCATCATATAGAAGAAGAAAATGATGATCACAAGTGGTAAGAAGCTAACCAAAAGCGATAACCAAATACCACTGTTGGATTCTTCTTCGATGGTAGTTTTGACCCCTTGTGCTGAGGCCAGACTGGTGACTTCGCTCAGCGTAGAATCATTTGGTAAAATGATCGTTGAAAAGCGGGTCGAACTTGCCTGTGTATTGCCTAAAACAGACAAGCTGTTGTCATTGCTGACAGTTTGTTCTTCATTGTATTCACCCACGATTCGATAAACACCGTTAGCGGGTTGGACAGTAAATTGTTTGACCTTCCCGTCTTTCAGTTGTTCTGTAAACGTGGAGTACTCGATCGTTGGGGTCTGCTGATTGCCATTTCCAAAGATGAAATAAACGACCATGACCATTGCCAACAAGACAAGTACATAATATAAGGTATTTTTTACCATACCGTTATTTTTCTTATTCATGCGTACCTCCCTGGCTATTTTGTTTTATCAATCCTGACCATTTAATTGTATCACAATTGATTTAGAACAGTCACTAATTTGACTGATAAACACTAGGTTTTAAGACGCCAACGTAAGGTAAGTTTCGATATTGCTCTGCATAGTCCAGCCCATATCCAACAACAAACTCATTTGGCACATCGAAGCCGACGTAATCAGCATCGATCTCAACAACACGGCCTTCCGGCTTATCTAATAACGTCACGATTTTCACTGATTTCGCTTTACGGTATTTGAATAGATCTACCAGATAAGCCAACGTGCGACCGCTGTCAATGATGTCTTCAACGATCAAAAGATCGCGGCCCTCAACATTTGTATCTAAATCTTTGATGATTTTGACTTCTCCAGATGAAATCATGGCATTGCCATAACTTGAGACATCCATGAAGTCTAACTCCAAGTAACAATCCATCTCACGAACGATGTCTGCCATGAAAGGAACGGCACCTTTCAGTACACCTACGACTAGAGGATTTTTATCCGCATAAGCCGCCGTTAATTCTTGACCAAGTTCCACACAACGATTTTTGATTTCGTCACGGGAAATCAAAATTTTCTCAATATCTTTATCTAGCATAAAGTTCTCCTTCCAACTCTTACTTCTGATATTTATAAAGAAGTATGTAGTGTATTTTATCAGTTTCTGGCGCAATACTCAAATAGGAAAATGCATGAGGTAGTAAGGCAATCACCTGTTTATCAAGGTTTGTGACGACCCAACTTTTTTCTCGCTCTTCATTAGGAATTTTTGAATCGATAAAAAAACGACTGATCTTTTTGGTCAGGCCACGCGCCAAGCGGATTCGGTCTCCTGGCTGACGCTTACGTACGATCAGCTCAGAGGAATAGTTTAGCGGTAAATCTTGGGAAAACTCTGACCAATTTGTGATTTTTTTGGGAATATGCTGTTCATTTATCGGAAAATACCCAATCCATTCCTTTTCAGAAAGATAGATCCCCTCCCCTAAAACCAGACGCTGACTGACTTCTGTCAACGGCGTTGCAGGCTTTTGGGAAACAGCTACAGGTTCCAATAATAATTGGTCATAACTGCGCCGCAACTGCCACTGTTTGTGCAATGCCAATTGCCATTGCCCTTTCTTTTCGTCTAGCAGACGCAATAACTGCGGCAGCTGTTTTTGATTGAGTGGCTGCTTTGTAAAAGCTTCTGCTTGCTGCAAAAACCCAGCATAGAAAAAATAGCGCTGCGCCGGCGAAAACTTCGGCAGCTGTTGCAGATCGATCGCTAAGCGAGCAGCTTGCTGTTGAACGAACGCAGACAACCATTGCTGCTGCTCTTGCTGGATCAACTGATTGGCGAACTGCATTTCTACAGAAAGCTGTTGAAAATGCGGCAACAGTTGCGGATTTTCCGCTTTTAATGCCGGCACTACTTGCTGGCGTAGTCGGTTTCGCAAATACAGCGGTTCGTGATTGCTTTCGTCTTCAAAGTAGGGAATCTGCTGTACTTGCGCATAGTCGTAAATCGCTGTCTTACTGACACTAAGCAACGGCCGCAACAGGATTCCAGCGTGAAAAGGCTGCTGCTGCTGCATCCCGCCAGCCGATTGCAAGCGGCCTTCTCGCATCATCTTCATCAGCATCGTTTCTACTTGGTCATCACTGTGGTGAGCAGTCAGCAAAACATCATAGCCTTCTCGGGACATGACATCGGCAAAAAACGTATAGCGAAAGTCCCGAGCGCTAGCTTCTATGCCAGTTTCTGGCGGATTTTCCCAGCACCGCTCATAAAAAGGAATGCCGCGTTCTTGGCAGTACTGCCGTAAAAAAGCAGCTTCCTCAGCAGATGCTGGACGCAATTGATGGTTTACATGTGCCACACCAAAGACCTGCTCTTTTTGCATTTCGGGAAACAACTGACAAAAGACCTGCAGCAAGACCATGGAGTCGACTCCCGTCGATACCGCCAGCAAAAAGCGGCGTTTTTTTTCAGGATCGATGGCAGTGAGTTGCCCTCGAACGGTTTGAATGACCATCATTTGCCCTCCTTCTCATTTGGTAGACCCACAAGAAAGAAAGCTGAAACAAAACGAACCAACAGTTTTGTTTCAGCTTTTTCCAACTTGCTATTCATGTTTAGTTACGGCGTCCGCCGCGGCCACCGCGTTTTCCTTCTGTATTTCGACGTAATGATGAAAGACGATCATCACTATCTTTTAGAAAAGAACTCATCAATGAATCGAAGTCTTGTTTATTTACATTCGTAGTTTGATTGCGTGAAAAAGATTTTTTCGGATTTGGTCGATTGAATTCTTTTTTCGGGTATTCACGTTTTTCTTCCGGCTTATCTTCTGCTTTGCGGATCGATAGTCCAATTTTTCCATCGTTGCCGATTGCCGTAACAAGTACTGTCACTTCATCCCCAACAGACAACACGTCGTGAATGTCTTTGACGAATCCGTTTGATACTTCACTGATATGCACCAAACCAGTTTTCCCTTCACCAAGATCAATGAACGCACCAAAATTTGTAATACCAGACACTTTGCCCTTTAGTTTCGCTCCAACTTCGATTGACATATAAAAAATGTTCCTCCTAATTTTTACCCATTTAAAATAATTCAAACTACTGCGCTGAGTAGGTATGACATTGCTTAATCTTGTGACTCTGTGGATGATGATTCTTGTTCGCTTTGCGCAGAACGCTCATTAGTGTTTTGAGAATCCGTTCCATCTGGCAAGACAGGATAAATTTTTTCGCCATCTTTTGAGTAGAAGAATCGGCTGCGGGCCAATTTTGCCACATACTCATCGTCTTGCAATAAGGCAACATCTCGCTCCAATGAAGCCACTTTTTGTTCAGCTTCTTTTTGTTCGGCGACTGTTTCCGTCTTGTATTCCTTTAGTTTTTGCAGGCGCATTTGGTCGTTAAACATCTGAATCCCCACGACTGCAAATATCGCTAATGCCGCCACGAAAAACGCCACCAGCCGACGTCGGCGAAACACGACTTGCCGCCGCTCTTTTTCAAACTTGGCAAATTGCTCTTTCGCATAATCGGTCTGCAATAGTTCTATTTTTTTATTTGATTCTTTTGCCACCTGAACTCGCTCCCGTCGCTGTCTTTGTTTTTTACATTATACCAACATCCGCAAAGCTTGTCTAACTGAAAATGCCGTAAAAATCAAGCATTTTCTGAGATTCTTTCCTCTGAAACAATCTCATACATTTTTGCAGCGTCTTCTTTTTTCGTCGATTCATGCAATTCATTGACTTTTACTTCCAAGACCTTATTCCCGAACTGAATACGCATAGTATCGCCTACTTTGACGTCACTGCTTGACTTGGCTAATTTGCCGTTGATCTGAATACGTCCCTTGTCTGCCACTTCTTTGGCAACAGAGCGACGCTTGATGATGCGGGAGATTTTAAGAAATTTATCTAATCTCATGTTTTTCACCTCTTCTTAATAGTTTCTTTCCAAATGGAACTAACAGCCATTCGCGAATCGTTAACAATTTGATTTTGATCGCTGTCCCGATAAAGGCTGCGCCTCCCAGACCGACACCGCCTAGGCAAAAAATCAGCGCCTGTAGTCGATGGGTCAAAGGACCGTTCAATAAGATCGCAACGAAGCTATAATATAAGAATAGCACGCTTGCCATGATCCCTAAACAAAGAAATAATTTTTTTCCATAATTTCCTTCATACCAAAAGCGATTGATGCTACTTTGTGCTCGACGCTGTTCGGAAACCACAAAACAGCATAAGGTCGCGCCTAACCCCAACAGCGTACTGATACTTGCTCCTGCAGTCCCATAAGAAGCGGTCAGTGGCCACATCGATAGGCATTTGACCAAAAGACCAATCCCCGCAGCGAGCAAGCCGAAGGTATAGGTATTGCGACTTTGCTGAATGCTTTGATAGGCTTGAATCGTCGCCATCAGAGCGATGGAAAAGACAAACAATACCAGCGCAGCATTGCCAGATCCGTCTTTAAATAAGGCAAAATTGATATAAGGCAGCAAAATCGCTAACCCTACCGCAGAAGCCGAAGCAATCCCGATCGTTAGGCGCAAATACATTTTTGCCGACTTTTCAAACAGCTGCTGATTTTTTACCGTCAAATACTTGGTCAACGTTGGCAAAAACGTCGAGCTTAACGCCATCGCCACCACAAGACCTAGTTGGACGAGGGGTTGTCCGCGATCATAGATCCCTTTCGAAATCCGGGCTGCTTGTGCCGTCAATCCCCCCGCTTCTAGCGCATTGGTCAATAAAAACGAATCCGCTAACTGGAACAAGATCAAATAGCCGCTATAAATCGTCAACAGACCGCCTTCTAAGAAGAACCGTTTTTTCAACGAGGCGGATAAACCAGCGGTATTTTCTCCTGTACGGGTGACTGGTTTATGCCATAGCGATAGGCGTTTGCCGTTGATTTGTCGGCTATAATAACTTAAAATCCACCACGCCGCAAGGCCCCCGACTAAGGCACCCATCATGGCGACAGTCCCCGTTTGATAAATCGTCCAGCCCAATTGCTGGAAGGCTGCCGCAGCACCTAAAATCACACCAACTCTAAGCAGCTGCTCTACAACTTGAGACACTGCGGTTGGCACCATTTGTAGATTTCCTTGAAACATTCCTCGATAAAAGGTCAAGGGTGGGACAAACAAAAAGGTAAAGGAAACGACTCGAATCAAGCCTGCCAGTTGATGGTCCCCCATCACTTGCGCGATTGGACCGGCAAATAAAAAGGTCACAGCCCATAAGCCGATCGCCGACCAAAGCACATAAGGCGTCAACGCTTGCAGCCGCTCCTTGCTTTTCAAAGGATCAGGTTCTTCAGCAACAATGCGGGAGATAAACTGCGGCAAACCTGACAACGCCAAAGTCATTGCCAATCCATAAATCGGATAGACCTGTTGATACACATAAAACCCTTCGTCGCCTACCAGGTTCTGAAAAGGGACCCGATAAACGGCACTTAAGATTTTTGCGATAAAGGAAGCGATCGTTAAAATAAACGCCCCTTCCATCGTACGCTTCAATTGTGATTTCGGCATCCCTCTGGTTCCTTTCTAGCCTTGGCTGGCGTATTTTTGTTCCCGTAACGCTTTGACAAAATCTTGGATTTCTAATAGCCAGGTGCTTTCTTTCATCACTGGCGGAATCTGTAATTTGATGGTCATTTGCTCATGATCGACACCCATCGTGGCTTTTAATTTAGTAGCTTTCAATGCTTCAAACAGCTGCTCCACCGAATAATTTTTCGTGCCGACTTTACTCAAAGTAAACGACACGGTTTGTTGCTGCTTGCGGATAGTTTCTAACAAGGCACGATCGCCGTTCATTTTGATCTCGCCCACCGTTAAGAGGTGCGCCACTTCTACAGGGTATTCTCCGAAACGGTCTAATAAATCATCTTGAAGTTCATCAACTGCTTCTTGTGATTCCAGCTCACGAATTCGTTTATAGATCTCGATTTTTTGCCGTTCGTCTTCAATATACGAAGTCGGTAAGTAGGCATCGATCCCCAGATCGATCTCAACGGTCGTTTTTTCTGTTTGGGTATTTTTCCCTTGTTTACGAGTGACTGCTTCCGACAGCATTTGTGAGTACATGTCAAACCCGACTGCATCGATAAAGCCGTGCTGTTGCGCCCCCAATAGATTTCCTGCCCCACGAATCGAAAGATCTCGCATCGCGATTTTGAATCCTGAACCTAACTCCGTAAAGTCCTTAATGGCTTGCAGACGTTTTTCACTGACTTCGTTCAACACTTTTTGCTGTTCATACATGAAATACGCATAAGCGACTCGATTGCTCCGACCGACACGGCCACGCAACTGATACAACGTCGAAAGCCCCATGTAATCGGCATTTTCCACAAACAACGTATTGGCATTGGGAATATCCACACCGGTTTCAATGATCGTCGTCGTCACCAACACATCGTATTGCCCTTCAATAAAGTCAAACAGGGTATTTTCCAATTGGATCTCGGTCATTTGCCCGTGGGCATAAGCGATTCGTGCATCTGGCACTAACGCCTGCAGTTCTTCGACTTTTCGCTCGATCGTATCGACACGATTATAGAGATAAAACACTTGGCCCCCGCGTGCCATCTCCCGTTGGATCGCTTCTCGCACCGCTCCTGGATTCATCTCCATCACATAGGTTTGGATCGGGTAACGATTTTCCGGTGGTGTTTCGATCACAGATAGGTCCCGCACGCCCAGCATCGACATATGCAATGTTCTTGGGATCGGCGTTGCCGTCAACGTCAACACATCGACTTGCGAACGCAGTTGTTTCAAGCGCTCTTTGTGTTTGACCCCAAAACGTTGTTCTTCATCGATCACCAACAAGCCCAAATCAGCAAACTCGACATCTTTTGACAATAATCGGTGGGTCCCCACCAAAATATCGACTTGCCCTTTGCGCACTTGCTCGATCGTTTCATTCTGCTGTTTTTTCGTCCGAAAACGACTCAGCACCCCAACATTGACGGGGAAGCCTTCAAAACGATCGACCATCGTTTCATAGTGCTGCTGTGCCAAGATCGTTGTCGGCACTAAGAAAGCCACTTGTTTGCTTTCTTTGATCGCTTTAAAAGCAGCCCGCAGCGCCACTTCTGTTTTCCCAAAACCGACATCTCCAACTAACAAACGGTCCATCGGCTTTTCTTTTTCCATATCCCGCTTGATCTCTGCCGTACTGCGCAGCTGATCATCGGTTTCCGAATAAGGAAAGGCATCTTCAAATTCTTTTTGATAGGCATCGTCTGGTTGAAAGGCATAGCCTTTTTCTGATTCGCGTTTGGCATACAATAAAATCAAATCATCTGCGATGTCTTCAATTTTAGCCGTCACTTTGCGCTTGGTCTTCGCCCACTCACTGCCGCCTAATTTATTGATTTTCGGTGTTTTCGATTCGGAAGCCACATATTTTTGAATCAAATTCAATTGGGTGACTGGAATAAAGAGCTTGTCTTCGTTTTGGTACAAGATCGTCATGTAATCTTGATGGACGCCATCGACTTCTAAGGTTTCCATGCCGATGTACTTCCCGATCCCATGATTCGCATGGACGACATAATCGCCGGCTTTTAACTCATTGTAGCTTTTGAGACGTTCCGCATTTGTGACATTTTGCCGGCGGGCTCTTTTTTTGTTCATCTTTTGGAAAATTTCTTTTTCTGTAACCACCACTAGCTTGTCTTGCGGCATTTCAAAGCCGCTTTGCAAACGTTCCACCACGATTTGGGTGCGTCCTGTAAACAGGCGGTCTTGTTGCGTCTGCACGGCATAGATATCATGATCTCGCAGATCTTGCTCTAACTTCTTAGCCCGTTCTTGGTCACTGACCAGAAAAATCACTGTTTGCTGTTGCTTCTCCCAGCGATCGATCTCAACTTTCAAGAGACCCATTTGGCTGAAAAACTGCTGCATCGGCCGGTATTGGAATTGATGGATCGCTTGGAAGCGAATGTTCCCCATTCCTTTTTGAAATAAAGAAAAGAAGCTGGTCACAAAGGTTTCTTTTTGCAGCAGTTGATGGACATCGATCCCGAATTGCTGTTCAGAAAAGACCCGCAGCTCCGCTAATTTTTGGGTATGCCACTCCGCTTCTTCCCGTTCGATCTCACGATTGGTCTCCATGATCCGAGCATAATCATCGATCATCAAAAAGGCGTCTTCAGAAAAATAATCTAAGACACTCGTTTGCTGACGATAAAGCAAATCCGTGTAATAACGGGCACTTTCACCGGGAATCCCCGCTTGCCATTGGGAGGCCAATTGGCCGAAATAGTCTTCTAAAAAGGCGCGATCAGTTGCTTCTTTGGTGACTGCCAACCGTTTGTTCAATAATTCTTGCAGCTGCTTTTGCCCCGCCGCTAAATCTTCCGCTGAGAAAACCAATTCGGTAGTCGGTAAAATAGCCACTTGCTGCAGCGTTTCCACTGAGCGTTGCGTTTCCACGTTGAAAGAACGCATCGAGTCGATTTCTACATCGAATAACTCGATCCGTACGGGGTATTCGGCATTTAATGGATAAATATCGAGGATGCTCCCACGAATACTGAATTCGCCGGGTTTGCCAATCATTGACTGCCGTTCGTAACCCATCAAGATCAATTGTTGCGGCAAACGCTCTAAATCGATCTCATCGCCGATTTGCCATTGGAATTGGTTGGCTAACCAGGTTTTCTTCTCAGGTAAATACTTTCGCAAAGCCGCTACCGGCAACACATAGATCCCGGTTTTCCCTTGAGAAACAGCATTCAGCGCTGCCACTCGTTCTTCTCGTGCTTCTGGTGAAGAAAAAGCCATTTCGGCTGACAACACTTCGTCCACTGGGAAAACATAGACATCATCCGTCACGTTGCGCAGATCTTCGGCTAGTTGATTCGTATAATACAGATTTGGTGTCACCACGATCACTTGTTTTTGAAATGCCTGATACACACCGGTGATCGCCAATGTTTTTGCCGATCCAGCTAGACCGGTCAATAATTGCCGGGGGGCCTGTTCACGTAAACCTGCATGCCAAGCCGCCACTGTCGGCACTTTATTTATTAATTCAATTAAATCCATCTCGGCCCTCCTTAGTTAAATCGATTCATTGTGGCAAGAAAGTCGCCGTTGGTCAAGTAATCACTACTTGCCTCGACTGCCTTATCAATACTTTGTAAAACGATGGGCAGATCGTCTTTTGCAAAAGGACTCAGTACATGATTGACCACGGTTTGTCCTGGACGTGGCCGATCGATCCCGATTTTGATGCGGTCAAAGACTGTCGAGTCCAAATGCGCGATCAAACTCTTGATTCCATTGTGTCCCCCCGCACTGCCTTTTTGGCGCAAGCGGATTTTCCCTAATGCTAAATCAAGGTCATCATAGACCACTACTAATTCTTCTTGGTAGATGCCAAAATAGGTCATCAACGGACCTACCGAACGACCGGATTCATTCATGAAGGTTTGCGGTTTGACCAAAAGGATTTTTTCACCCTTCAAGAAAAACTCTGCCACTTCTGCTTCAAAAGCCGACTTTTTAAAGGTTGCTTGGTACTTTTGTGCCAACGCATCCACTACCATAAAGCCAACATTGTGTTTGGTTTTCTCATATTTTTTGCCGGGATTTCCCAAGCCTACAATCATTTTCATTTTTCGATTACGCTCCATTATTTCTAGTTTCAAGCTGATTCTTCATCTATTTTATCGGTTTTCTTATCCAAACACAAAATACTGGGCACACAAATGCGCCCAGTTCTTTTGCTGAAATAATTATAACACGAAATGGACTGTTATGGTGGCGTCCTCTTGCTCAGTTTTTATCTTTCTTAACGAATCTTAATAAAACGTTGATATATCCTCTTTTTGACGTAATAACAAAGAAAGCATTTACAACTGAAACAGCGATATTTTGTGTAATATTGTTGTGCAAATCACATGACAAATATACTTGAAAATGGTAGGATGATAGCGAGTAAAACAATTATGCGGAAGGAATGATACACAGATGACTGCAAAAACGAACAAAAAAGATCACCAAAAGGTAATTCTTGTTGGAGACGGTGCGGTTGGTTCTAGTTACGCGTTTGCGCTGGTGACCCAAAACATTGCGCAAGAAGTCGGAATCATTGATATAAATACAGCAAAAACAGAAGGCGACGCAATTGATTTGTCCCATGCCTTGGCCTTTACTTCCCCTAAAAAAATCTATGCCGCTTCTTATGAAGATGCACATGATGCTGATTTAGTCGTTATTACAGCTGGTGCGCCTCAAAAACCAGGTGAAACCCGCTTAGATTTGGTTCATAAAAACTTGAAAATCAACCGGGAAGTAGTTACCCAAATCGTTGATTCAGGGTTCAACGGAATCTTCTTAGTAGCAGCAAACCCAGTCGATATTTTGACTTATTCGACTTGGAAATTCTCAGGCTTCCCGAAAGAACGCGTCATCGGTTCAGGTACTTCTTTAGACTCTGCACGTTTCCGTCAAGCTTTGGCTGAATTAGTCGATGTTGATGCCCGTAACGTCCATGCCTATATCTTAGGCGAACACGGGGATTCAGAATTCCCTGTTTGGTCTCATGCCAACGTAGCCGGCTTGCAAATCTATGAATGGGTCAAAAACAACCCAGATATCGATGAAGAAGCAATGGTCAACATTTTCTTCAGCGTTCGTGATGCAGCCTACACCATTATCGAGAAAAAAGGTGCGACTTTCTATGGGATCGCGGTAGCCTTAGCACGAATCACTCGCGCGATCTTAGACGATGAAAATGCTGTTTTACCATTGTCTGTGTACATGAACGGCGAATACGGCTTAAACGACTTGTACATCGGTGCGCCTGCAGTTATCAACGCCCAAGGGATCCAAAAAGTGATTGAGATCCCATTGACGGATGGTGAAAAAGACCGGATGGCCGCTTCTGCAAAACAATTAAAAGATATTCTTGATGAAGCTTTTGCGAAACTAGATGCAGAAGACAATCAATAATTTCTTTCACTTCGTTTAGCTAGTCAACTATGCCACTGAACGAACCTTACAGCTCACTCTTTTTCAGAACAATTTGATCAAGATGATTTGCTGCGGTTCGTTCAGTTTTTTTATGCAAAGAAATGCTTTTCTACAGCTTAGCTAAAGATAGTTTAAGAATTTTCTATTTTTCATGGAAGTTTCATTTGCCATATTCGCTTTCTTGGGGGAATATGGTATGATTTAAGCGTTATTATCTATTATGCCATTAGAAAAAAGGAGTAGTTGAATGACTCGTTCAAACAAACATACTGACGCCAAGAACAATACCAAGAAAATTGTTCTGATCGTTGTGGCTGCTATATTAGTAGTGATCGCTGGCGGCTATACCTACCGAAGTACATATTATGCAAACCGTTTTTTACCAAAGACTGAAATCGATGGGATCGACATCAGCAACAAAACTGTTGCCGAGGCCAATGCCCTGCTGCATGACCGCTATTCGCAAGAAGATTTCACCATCAAAGAAGGCGATAGCGAATGGAAGACAATCAACCTTGCTCAATTTGGGTTACAAACGGATTTCACCGATGAGCTGCAATCGTTAAAAGATGAACAGAACCAGTGGAGTTGGGGAATGGCTTATGTTTCCGCTGCAGAAGAAAAAACACTGGACAATCTCTCGGTGGATCAAGATACGCTAAACAGCGAAACGGATACGATTCAAAAGGAACTAGAAACTTTAAATGAGGATCGTACCAAGTCAGCCGATGCAACATTGGAAAAAGGCGAAGACGGCTTTTCTATCAAACCAGAAGTTGACGGCGATGCCATTGATGTGGACAAAGCAGTAGCGGACTTACAAGAAGCCATCGTCAGTGGCGAAAAGGAATTAAATCTCGTCGATTACGTCACAAAACCAAGTGTGACCGCTGATGATCCTGATCTAACCAAAGAAATGGATTCGTTGAATAAAATCGCCAAAGTAACCGGCAATTATACGATCAACGGAAACACGTTTCAAATTCCAAGAGAATCGATCATGGATTGGCTCTCTTACAAAGATGGCAACACCACGATCGACGAAGACAAAGTAAGAAGCTATGTCGCTTCGATCGGAGAGCAATACAACACCAGCACCAATTCTTCGACCTTCAAGAGTACCAAACAAGGTGAAGTAACGGTTCCAGCCGGCACCCTCAGCTGGACGATACAAACCGATGCGGAAACAGAAGCATTGATTGAGGCGTTAAAAGCCGGCGAAGACTTCACGCGCACACCGATCGCTCAAGGAAGCACCGATGCTGGCAGCCCGTTATTTGGCAACACGTATATCGAAGTTGATTTGAAAAACCAACACATGTGGTATTACAAAGATGGCGAGCTGGTGCTAGATACGAAAATTATTTCTGGAAAACCAGCCACACCAACGCCAACTGGTGTCTTCTATGTCTGGAACAAAGAAGAAGATGCAACCTTGACCGGTGAAGATTATGCGTCCCCTGTTGATTACTGGATGCCGATCGATTGGACCGGTGTCGGAATCCATGATTCTGATTGGCAAACGGAATACGGTGGTGATCTTTGGAAAACCCGCGGCTCTCACGGCTGTATCAATACTCCGCCAGGCGTGATGAAAGAATTGTACAGTAAAGCCGAAGTCGGGACACCCGTGATCGTGATTTAATGGAAAAAAGAGTCAAACCTTTTTATGGATGAACCAAAAGCCGCAAAAAAATTCTTTTGCGGCTTTTTTGTTGTTTCCCAAATGTTCCTGTTTACAAAGCGCCATTTAATTAATATACTTAATTAATCATATTAATTAAAAAGGAGTATCACTTTGGAAAAAGTTGTCTTTATTGATCGTTCTACTTTAGCTGGAAGTCTGATTAAAATTTTCGCCCGCAACATCCAAATGCTGTCCGAGGATCAAATCAGCGTGACTGTTGTGACACCAGAACGTCTGATGAATTATCGTTTTTCGCAAGAAAAAATCGTTTTGGTCGATCCTTTGCTTTCTTTAACAGATCCGATGATCAAGCAGGCCATCCCGCCGCGAATCAAGCGCCTGTCATTTCCCATCAATCATTACAGCGGCATGAATGCTGAAGCCATTCTAGAATTGATCCAACAAGCATAGCCTAAAAAAGG
The DNA here is from genome assembly GCF_006491895.1 of Enterococcus sp. OL5. NCBI lineage: Bacteria > Bacillati > Bacillota > Bacilli > Lactobacillales > Enterococcaceae > Enterococcus > Enterococcus sp. OL5. The sequence goes on along the minus strand of NZ_VHIL01000012.1, from coordinate 117,114 downwards.
CCGACGGAAACCAATGGTTTCTGCCGGCCTTTTCTCATGCCACTTGCCCTCTGCTAGACAATCGCCTCTTCTTGTTCTAACAAAGTAACTTGTTCTCCTTTGTCTTGTAGCGCAGCGACGTGCATCGTGCCCCACTGGCAAAGGGTATCCAATAAGCCGCCTAACGTTTCTCCATATTCACTCAAGGAATACTCAACTTTGGGTGGTACTTGATTATAGGATTTGCGGGTAACGATATCAGACTCTTCTAGTTCCCGCAATTGCTGCGTCAACATTTTTTGACTGATGCCAGGAATTTTTCGCCGTAAATCACTAGGACGCAATGCCCCATGGCGTAAATTACAAAGAATGATTGGTTTCCATTTCCCGCCGATGACATCCATCGTTGCTTCTACACCGATATTATAAATTTTTTCTTCCATTTTTTTCACCTCATCAAGTCTGTAAACACACAAATGTTACCAAAAGGTGTGTATCAAACAAAAAAGTACGTACTATACAACCTTACCTCCTCATTATATGATGATTACAGAAAAAAATAAAGGAGATGTTTTTATGATCGAAAAATTATCGGATACCGTTACACTGAACAACGGCAGCAAAATCCCCGGTTTGGGGTTAGGTGTCTTTCAAATCCCTGAAGCTGAAACAGCAGAGGTCGTGAAACAGGCCATTATCAATGGGTATCGCCTGATTGATACGGCGGCTATTTACGGCAACGAAACAGGAACAGGGGAAGGAATCAAACAAGGCTTACAAGAAACGGGGTTGGCTCGTGAAGAACTCTTTGTCACTTCCAAACTTTGGAACGATCATTTAACTTATGATGAAACGATCCATGCTTTCAATGAAAGTTTGGCCCGCTTAAACCTCGAGTATCTCGACTTGTACTTGATCCATTGGCCGGGAAACCAGGCATTTCAAGAGTCATGGCGCGCCTTGGAAGACTTGTATGCCGCTGGAAAAATCAAAGCAATCGGGGTCAGCAACTTCCAGATTCATCACTTGGAGCAACTATTGGCCGCTGCTAAGGTCGTTCCTGTCGTCAATCAGATCGAACTGCATCCCAAACTTACGCAGCAAGACCTGCGGGACTTTTGTGCTGAAAAGGGGATTGCGATCCAAGCTTGGTCACCTTTGATGCAAGGCAAACTGCTGAAAGAGGAAACCGTCTTGGCGATCGCCGATGCACAGCAAAAATCAGCGGCACAAGTGCTTTTACGCTGGGCTATCCAACAAGGAATCTTAGTCAATGTCAAATCGACACACCCTGAGCGAATGCGCGCCAATGCAGCGATTTTTGATTTCCATTTATCAGAAGATGAAATGGCTCGCTTGAACGCATTAAATGAGGACCTGCGAGTGGGTCCAGATCCAGACACATTCGATTTTCATTAACCAAACGATATACTAAACAAAACCTTAGGAGGAAGTATAATGACAAACACAAACACAGGCTTTTCAATGGTGAACCACGTGGGAATCACCGTCAGCAATCTCGAACGTTCCATCCAATTTTATGAAGCATTAACTGGAAAGAAAATCGCCAATCAAGATACGATCGGTGGCAAACGAATGGCGCAAACGCAAGGTTTAGAGGATACATTGATCAAATACGCCAATCTTCATTTAGACAATCTCAACATCGACCTTTTAGAATACGTCGAACCAAAATCCAACAAAGCTAGCTATTCCAATGAGCAAATCAGTGCCATGCATCTTTGTTTTGAAGTCGAAAATATTGATGAAGCCGTTGCTCGTCTAAAAGCCATCGGGGTTGAACCTGACGGTACCCCAATCGTTTTTGAAGAACAAGATGGTTTAAAAAGCGGCTTCGGGACAGGTGTTGCCTACTTTACAGATCCAGATGGTACCAATCTTGAACTGATTGCACCTAAAGGACCATTTCAACGCGGATAATTGAAAAAGGGATGGCGACTTATAGCGCCCTCCCTTTTTATTTACGCAAAACTATCTATTTTTTCAATAGTTCCCCTTCATAGAACCCTTTACAGCGAGTACAATAAATAGATAATCCTTTTTATTCGCTGATTTTCCCAACAAACCTCGCTTGAAAGGAAGTGATCTCGATCGATATTGGTCTTTTGTTGTTGATTTTTACGGGTATTTTTTTCATCGTCTTCCGGTTCTTTTACCGAGAAGAACCCAATTATATATTCGGCTTTCGCACCAAGCGCAGTACAGCCAGTGTCAGCAATTGGCGTTTTTCCCAGCAGTGGTTCTCCCTGTTGGCGATGCTCTTTCTAGGTGGGGTCATTTTGCTGCAGCGCAACGAGCTGATTGAAGAGAAATTTTACCAGATAGCCGTCCTTGGTAGCTATCTTCTAGCAGCACTGCTGGTAGAAATAGCGCTTTATCTCAAAGATTCACGCGCGAGCACCAAAAAGTAAGACGAAAAAGACATTCCGGGGAATGTCTTTTTTCTATTCTTTATTTTGACTGTGGATCGTGATTCCCAACACCAGGGCTAAAATTCCTGAAACCACCCAGATGGTCCGGTGGAATAAGAAAATTCCTAGCAAGCTGCTTAAAACCGCCCCAAAAAAGAAACCGCCGATGATCAAGGAAATAGAAATGATCTTGGGTGTCACTGATCGGTCCTGCTTAAACCCGCGCAAATACAAGTAATCAGCCAGCGAACGTAAATTGCCAGTGGTCATCGTGGTGGCATAGGGCATCCCTGCCAAGCGCCGATAAGCGGCATATTGAATCGCTGCAAAAAAAGATAACCCGGAATCAACCAGGACATTGGGTAAAGAACGCGCAAAAAAGCCCAGAACCAAAATACCGACCGCTTCAAAGATCAATGCAGCATTTTGCCAAACGATCCAACCACCAGTCGGAAAATGATGCTGCAGATAATTCGTCACCACGATCCCCACTAAAAACATACAGATTGGTGGCAGATACCGAAAGGCTTGTTCAAACTGCCCCGTTGAAAGATTGATCCCTAATAAAATAACATTCCCCGACTGCATGCTCGCAAACACTTCACCGTGAAAGAGATAGGTATAGGCATCTAAAAAGCCGCCAGCCATCGCGAGAAGAACCCCCACCGGCAAACTTTCATGCACGACAAACTCGGTTTTGCCTTTGACACTACTCAAACTTTTTTCCATTGGTTTCGCCTCTTGTTTTTTATACTTTCTAACAGCTTAACGCTTAAAAACGCCGACAACTCGTTATGTTTTGCGGCGTTTAGGTGACTTTTTCGATAACTGACAAATCAACCACCCCAAAAGAACGGCGGTCAGTGCTCCAGCTGAATCCAGCATGACATCTTGAAAAAGCGGCGTCCGTCCTCCCGTCAGCATTTGATGGTATTCATCGATCCCAGCATAGCCGGTAGCTGCTAACCAAGCAAAAAAAGCGGCTAGCCAATACGGCGTACGGCGATATACGAGAACGAAGAACAGACTGCCCCCTAAGACAAAATAGGTAAAGAAATGTGCGCCTTTACGAATGAAAAATTCCACAAATGAGAAATAGCCTTTTTCCGCAATACTGATCTCCGAACCAGCATAGGAAAAAGAAATCTTCTCTAGCCACTCTTTCAATGGTTCATTTTTTAAGATTCGTGAAAGCAACCCGATTTGTGATTGCTGCTCATAGGTTTGTGAAGAACTGATAAAGAGGATGACCATAACCGCAAGTGCGATACAAAAGTAAAAATTCGGTTCTTTCAGTAATTTTTTCATAGTTTTCACTCCTCATTTTCCTATCTTACCATTTTCATTTGGTGATGCAACTGTTTTTCCAGCAAACCGTGGTGACATTGCACACACAAAAAGAGTGCTTCCGTGAAGATTAGAAGCACTCTTTCTTTTTAAAAATAGCCATCGGTATGAAAAGCCGTCACCCGTTTGGTTGTGAGATTTTGGGGCTTGTGACGTTCAGCTCCTTCAACGATTCTCAGGGCTGTTTTGCGTTTTTTTCTCCAGTAAACAATGACGAACCCATCTCGTAGCCTTCTACATAATGGTTCAACCGATCGACGACCTCTGCTGCCGCTTCTTGTGACGGCGTGATGATCAATAAAATATCAAACCCTGCAATCGTGCCGACAATTTCTGGTAGCTCCATTTCATCAAGATAATTGGCGATCACATCGGCGCCGTTTTCAGCCGTATGAACGACAACTAAAAAGTCAATCTGCGTAATCTTTTTTAGGTACTCATACATCGAAAACGCAATTCTGTCTTCTAGATCCTGCTCTTTGGATTCAAAGATCGAATAATACGGCCGACCGTTTTTAGCATACGTTTTAGCGATGTTCATTTCCCGCATGTCTCTAGAAATCGTGGCTTGGGTAGCTGAAACATTTTCTTTTTTTAATAAATTCATCAATTCTTCTTGAGACTCAATCCGATGTAGGACAAAGAGTTTTTTGATAATTGCTTGCCGCTCTTTTTTTTTCATTTACTTGATCCGCTCCTCTCAAGTCGCCTCGCTTACTGAAATAGTTGATCCGTCTCGTTCACATCTTGAAACGTAGCTTACAAGAACAACATTGAGAAGATTAAAATGGCAAGATTGGAAATTCCAATAACCAGTAACGGTTTGCGCATAAAGCGGGTCCAAGTGGAATAGTTGACCCGAGCCAGCTCCAATCCCCCCATCACGACGCCAGAAGTTGGTGTGATCAAATTCACTAATCCGCAACCAGCAGTAAAGATCATCACCATGACGTTCGGATTGAGTCCGATGCTTTGCGCCAAGGCCCCCATGATCGGGATCGATACATACGCTAGTCCGGAAGTCGATGGAATCAAGAACGATAAGAGCAGATACAAAATGTAGGCGCCAATCACAAACAGGACAGGTGATAGACCTTCTAAAAGATGGGAAGCCCGATCCAAAATAAACAGATCCAAGTACGTCGTTTGCATAATGTAGGAAGCACCCCGTGCCACAACGATGATCAAGACAACGGATAAAATGTCTTTGACCCCATCGATAAAGTTGGTCACGATTTCTTTTTCTGAGAATCCTTGAATCAACGCAATGATGATACTGATGTAGAAGAACCACATGGCCAAATCACCAAAATACCATTCACCGAAGCTATTGCCGGTCAAAAAGGCGGTCCAACCGTCAAACACATGGATATCAAAGTCGCCCCAAGGAATCAAGGAAACCACCATGATCACAAAGGATAAGCCAAAAATCGTCAAAATCAGGCGATGTTTTTGCGTAAACACCAAGGCTTCGTTCGTGTCTTTGACAAAATGTTCTTCCATTTCTTTTTGCTCTTGCAGCGATAAGATCGTGGAGCCTTTGTCGGCTTTGACTTTTTTGGCATAAGACATCACCACAAAGATACAGTATGCGGTCGTGACTAACCAAAGCAATGCCCCGACTACTAAGATCGTGCCATTGTTTGGGGCAATATCGATGCTTCGCAAGGCATCCATCGCAACGCCGGTCGCAAAGGGATTGACGGTGGAGCCAATCACGCCGGCACCAGCACCCAGCATAACGGTTCCTGCTGCGACGATCGTATCAAAACCTGATGCCACCATCGTTATTGCTAATAAGGAATAAAAAGGAATCGTTTCTTCTGCCATTCCATAAGTGGAGCCGCCGATCGAAAACAAGATCATTAAAATCGGAATCAAAATCAACTCATTGCCTTTGAGTTTTTTGACCAAATGCTGAATCCCGGCTTCCAAAGCGCCTGTTCGCGTGACGATATTCAAAAAACCACCCAAACAGAGAATAAACACGCAGATCTCGATCGCATCACGAAATCCGTTAAAAGGCGCCATAAAGAAATCAGAAAACTTGGCACCCACCACTTGGCTGACCATCTCTTCTTGGCCTGCTGGTAAAGAAGGCGCAAAAGGCTGCCCTGCTAAGAGCCAGGAAGCGACCGTCAAGGCGATAATGATCAGAAATAAGATACTGAATGATGTCAGCGACTTTTTTTCTTTTTGCTTTTTTTTCATCTGTGTTCCCCCTTTTTTGAATCGATCCTATTTGCTGCCAGCCATTACTTGGCAACATGAGAAAAATAATCTTGGTCATAAATAATGAGTTCTTTGTAGCGATAATAAATCTTTCTTTTATGCACGAGCGCCTTGAGCGTTTGACTGACTGTCTCTCGCGTCGTTCCACTGTACTTGGCTATATCATTGATAAAAACTGGAAAAGGGATGCGAATCTGCTCACCTTGTGTCTGCCCATGCTCGATCATCAAAAGACCAATCGTATTGACGACTCTTGTTTGCGCGCTGGAGGTGACACAATACTCGACACGGCGTCTTTGCTTTTCCAACTGCCGGCTCATTTGCTGATTGAGCCACAGCAACTGACTTGTAGACGAAACGACTAGCGGTTCAAACAGTGACATCGCTGCAAACTGCACGACAATGTCTGTTGCAGCGAATGCCGATACATCATAGTTGTCTCTTTCAAACAAGCCAATCAAAGGAAATAACTGATCTGGCCCAACAAAATCTACATAACAATAGGAATCAGTTCCGTCGGTCTTTTCGATCCGTACAAGTCCTTCTATCACAAGGAATATCCGATCTCTTACGTCGCCTTCATAAAAAAGCACTTGACCTTTTTTGTACGTACGGCAGTAAATATGCTCTTTCAAACGCTGCTGATTTTCTTCTTCCAGCCATTGAAAGCTGTTCGCTCTTGTTGATGGATCTTTTATTTGGTGGTCGATCATTTTTCTCACTCCAATGTTTTGGGTCTTGCTTTGCTGCTTCGCTTACTTCCAGGTGATCTGCGTGCCAGCATCATCGATAGCTGCCAGCTTGTCTAAAGAAGTAATCACTGCCCGTTTTTCCGCCCCCATTTTGACAAAGTTCAAAGCGGCTTGTACTTTCGGCAACATACTACCTGGTGAAAAATGGCCTTCATCGACATAGGTTTCCAATTCCGCGGCGGTCACATGATCCAACCACTGCTCACTTTCCTTGCCAAAGTTCAAAGCGATTTTTTCTACGCCCGTTAAAATGATCAGCTGATCCGCATCGACTAATCGAGCCAATTTTTCAGAAACAAAATCTTTATCGATCACGGCTTCAACACCCAGGCCATTGTCTAGCACGGGAATGCCGCCGCCTCCTGCACAAATGACGATCGTGTTTTGTTCAATCAGCGCTTTGATGCTGGCAACTTCTTGGATCGCTTGTGGTGCAGGACTAGCCACGACTTTCCGCCAGCCACGACCAGCATCTTCCCGGTAGATGGCATCTGAAGCCGCCATGGCTTCTTTGGCAGCCGTTTCCGTTAAGAAAGGCCCGATTGGTTTTGTCGGATGGGCAAATGCTGGATCTTGGGCATCGACTGTAATTTCCGTGACCACAGTCACCACCGGCTTCGCTATTTGTGCTGCTTTCAACTGGATTCTCAGCTCATTTTGCAACCAATAGCCAATACTGCCTTGGGTCATGGCGACACAGGTATCTAAAGGCATTGCTGGGTTTTTGCTAGAATCGCTCGCTTGCTGCTGCAAAACCAGGTTTCCCACTTGGGGACCATTCCCATGAGTAATGATCAAATTGACGTCTTTTCGGATCAAGGGAATCAGATAGTCCACGGTCTGTTTGAGTCGCTCTTTTTGCCCTTTGGCACTGGCATCTTCTGCTAAGATGGCGTTGCCGCCAAGGGCGACAACGATCGTTGGTTTCTTTTCACTCATCTGCTCACTGCTCCTTCTCACACTCTAGGAATAAATAGATCGCCTAATGTTACTGCCATGATCGCTTTGATCGAGTGCATCCGGTTTTCAGCCTCTTCAAATTGACGACCCCAGTGACTACGGAAAATATCGTCTGTGATCTCCATTTCAAAAATGCCAAATTTTTCTTCGATCATTTTTCCATACGTCGTATTCGTATCATGGAACGCTGGCAAGCAGTGCAGCACGATCAAGCCATCGTCTTGTTTTCCGGTGGCCATCACCATTTCGCGGTTGATCTGGTAATCTTTCAACAGCTTCACCCGCTCTTCGAACTGGTCTTCTTCCCCCATTGACACCCAAACATCGGTATACAAGACGTCTGCATCTTTGACGCCTTTTTGGATATCATCTGTTACCATCAACTGACTGCCAGATTCTTTAGCAAATTTGTTGGCATAGTCTGTCACTTCTTGCGCTGGGAAAAGTTCTTTTGGTGCACAGATACGAACGTTGACCCCTAAAATTGCCCCCGTCACTAACAAACTATTCGCCATATTGTTCCGGCCGTCGCCCACATAAACTAGCGTAATGTTTTCCAAGGTGCCGAAGTTTTCTTTGATGGTCATAAAGTCAGCGATCATTTGGGTTGGGTGCCATTCATCGGTTAAGCCATTCCAAACAGGAACACCGGAGAATTTGGCTAAATCTTCAACGACTTGTTGACTGAATCCACGAAACTCAATACCGTCAAACATGCTGCCTAAAACTTTTGCTGTATCTTCGACAGATTCTTTTTTGCCTAGCTGAATATCATTCGCGCCTAAAAATTCTGGATGGGCACCAAGATCGATGGCAGCTGTCGTAAAGGCCGCCCGTGTCCGAGTCGATGTTTTTTCAAACAAAAGGGCAATGTTCTTGCCTTCTAAATAACGATGAGAAATATTTTGTTTTTTCAATTGTTTTAAATAGATTGAAAAATCAATGAGGTATTCTAACTCGGCTTTCGTAAAATCTTTTTCTGCTAAAAAACTTCTTCCTTTAAATACTTGTTCCATCGATGATTCCTCCTCTGATTTAAATATCTTCTCTAACAAATGGCATGCTCATGCAACGAGGACCGCCACGACCACGAACCAATTCACTGCCGGAGATTTTGTGCAATTTGATACCGGCTTCTGCCAACTTCTGATTGGTGATGGTATTGCGGTCATATACGACGACTTCGCCAGGTGCGATCGTCAAGGTATTGGAACCGTCATTCCATTGTTCCCGAGCTGCTGCAATCAAATCACTGCCGCCGCAACGAATCAATTCAACCGTATTTAGTTCTAGATAGCGACATAAAATATTTTCCAACGTGTCCTTTTCTTCTTTGATCGTCACCCCATCACCTGCTCGTGAGATTGAATAAACCGTCAGCTCTCCTTCGATTTCTGGATGGATCGTAAACTTGTCATGATCGACCATTGTAAATACCGTATCTAAATGCATGAATTTGCGCTCTTGACCAATGTCAAACGCTAGAACATACTCAAAGCTTGGCTCATTTTCGAACACTTTGCGGGCCAGCTGCTCAATCGAAGCGGCATCCGTTCGTTGCGAGATACCAATCGCCAACACATGTTTTGACAGAACTAATTCGTCGCCACCTTCGATGCGGGTTGGTTGAGCGCGATCATAAAGCATATGAGGCGGATTTTGCTGGAACATTGGATGATGAGCAAAAATATATTTGCCGTATAACGTTTCGCGCCGTCTTGTTTCTGAATACATGCGATTCAAGGATACTCCGTTACCAATCGTCGCAAAGGGATCTCGTGTAAAATACAAATTTGGCATTGGATCGATCAGAAATGGGTATTGATCATCCACGGTCCCAGCGAGGCTCTGGGTATTTGGCAGCTCCAGTTCATTTTTGGCTAAACCAGCCATAGTTTTGTCGATCAGTTCCCGATCATTGTCACAAGACATAAAATAATCCGTGACTTCTTTGATGATCTCAGAACTTTGGATTGTAGTTTCCGCTAAATAATCCTTGAGAAATTGCTGTTTGATTTCTGGTGACGTGAGCGATTCAGCAGCTAAATCTTCTAGATACAACACCTCCACATCATTTTGACGTAGGACTTCCGCAAACCGATCATGTTCTGCTCTGGCTTGTTCCAAAAAAGGAATATCATCAAATAGCAGGCGGTTCAAATGATCAGGAACAAGGTTCTCCAATTCCCGACCAGGGCGGTGAAGCATGACTTGCTTCAATCGTCCAATCTCTGAAAAAACATGAATAGCATTTGGCATTTTTCTTCCTCCTTCTTCTGTTTACACCTCTATGCTACCTAATTGTATACGCTTTCGCAGTGGTATATTTCGTGTTCTTTTCGCAAAGGATTTGGCATTATGCATGAAAAAGCGAATATCGCTCATCAGGCGTTTTTTTACTCGCTGTTTTTTTTCATATGTAATATTTATCCATCGATTTTTTTCTAAGAATTTGATGAGGATGTGATAGTTTTTTTATTTTTGACGTTTTTCCGCCCTATCAATAGATCAAGGAGTTATACATTCCATTTTTTGTTTTTGGTACAGTTTCATCAAGAACCCTTATTTCATAAGGATTCTGATGGTTGCGACCAAATTTCGTTATGCTATACTTAATAAGATCGAAGGAAAAGAAAGGGGTTTGATAGGAATGACCTATTCAATCAATTGGAATCTGGAAACAATCTTTCCGGGAGGCAGCGATTCTGTTCAATTAAAAGAACGCATGAGCCAACTGGAAGAACAAATTGCAAATTACCGAACAACAGTCGATGCATGGTCGCCCAACAGCGAAGACGATGCAGCAAAATTAGAAGAGTTACTTGATTTATCCGCAACTATTAGTCAAGGATTTTCACAATGCGGCAGCTTTATCAATGCCTTGCTTTCAGCGAATGTCAATGACAGCAAAGCCAAAATCCTGACGGGTGACCTCTACGCAAAATTGCCAGCACTGCAAGCAGCACAAACCGTTTTCTCGAAAAAATTGACAGAAATTTCTGAGGATGATTGGACAGCACTAGTTAAAGCGGAAAACTTAGCACCTGTCGCTTTTCGTTTAAGCGAGATTCGCCGCGACGGCAAAGAATTGTTATCCGAAGCAGAAGAGACCATCATCAACACTTTAAATTTAGATGGCTTGAATGCTTGGAGCCAACATTACGATACGATCGTTGCCTCGATCGAAATTCCTTTCCTTCAAGAAGACGGCACGACGATCAAGTTTTCAGCTGGTCAAGCCTTCAATAAAATGATGGGTGATCCTGATCCGGAAGTTCGTGCGCGTTTATTCGACACTTGGGAAAAGACGTGGGCAGAAAAAGAAGACCTCTTTGCGGATACCTTGAACCACTTAGACGGTTTCCGCCTTTCTACCTTCAAACTTCACGGTGTCACTGATTACTTGAAGGAACCATTAGAATACAATCGTCTGCAAAAAGCGACATTGGATGCTATGTGGGGCACAATCCAAAAGAACAAACAGCCAATCGTTGATTTCTTGACTCGCAAAGCCCAGCTTTTCGGCAAAGAAAAAATGGAATGGCAAGACCAAGATGCGCCAATCATCCTTGGGGACATGGAAGAAAGAACCTACACCTTTGATGAAGCAGCTGACTTTATTTTGACCAACTTCCGTAAGTTCAGTCCGAAAATGGCTGACTTTGCCCAAGTTGCTTTTGAAAAAAGCTGGATCGAAGCAGAAGATCGTCCCGGCAAACGTCCTGGCGGCTATTGCACCAGCTTGCCAGAAACCAAAGAGTCACGTATTTTCATGACCTACAGCAATTCAGTCAACGAAGTAGCGACGCTTGCCCATGAGCTAGGTCACGCGTTTCACAGCAGCGTTCTTTGGGAGCTGCCAGAATTAAACCGCAACTATGCCATGAACGTTGCCGAAACAGCAAGTACCTTTGCTGAATTGATCGTTGCTGATGCAACCCTCAAAGAAGCAACGACAAAAGAAGAAAAAATCAATCTATTGGATGCTAAAATGCAAAATGCGATCGCGATGTTCATGAACATCCACGCACGTTTTATTTTTGAGAACAGCTTCTATCAAGCTCGTCAAAAGGGCTTGGTTTCAGCGGAACAAATCACGGAAATGATGACTGCGGCGCAAAAAGAAAGCTATGCGGATGGGTTAGCGACTTATCACCCACATTTCTGGGCAGCCAAATTGCACTTCTTTATTGACGATGTGCCGTTCTACAACTTCCCTTATACCTTTGGTTACCTCTTTAGTATGGGGATCTACGCGTATGCCAATGAAAAAGGGTCTAGCTTTGAAGAAGAATACATTGCTTTATTGCAAGATACTGCTTCAATGACGACGGAAGAACTGGCGCAAAAACACCTTGGTGTCGATTTAACGAAACCAGACTTCTGGCAAGCAGGGATCGACATGGTCCTAAAAGATGTTGCCAGCTTTATGGAATTGACTGAAGACTATATCTAAAAGAAAAAACCCTCTTCCAACAAGACGCTTGGAAGAGGGTTTTTCTATCAGGCATTCAATAAAGTTAAGCCAATCGTTAAGTAGCCGGCGTATAAACACCAAATCAAATAAGGAATAAACAAGTACATCGCTTTTTTGTCGATGCGAGCAAAGAGGATCATACAAATAATCACTGATAACACTAACAAGACAATAATGACCGTTCCTGCCCAGTAAGCATTCCAGCCAAAGAAAACGATACTCCAAAAGAAGTTTAATACTTGCTGGATCGCAAAGAAGATGTAGGCATTCTTTTTAAGCGCTGGATTGACTTTGGCGACGATCAACAGATACAACGCCGTTCCCATAAAGGCATACAAAATCGTCCAAACGATCCCAATGATCCCGCCAGGAGGGGCTAAAAAGGGTTTTTCCATTTGCGCATACGTTCCGGCAATGTCCCCTGCAAACAAACTCGAGATGATTCCTGTTGCTTCAATGCCGATCACACAGACCAGCCAAATTAAAAATTTCATGTTCTCCACTCCTTCTTTTTTTCATAACTCACTAGTTTCATCGTACCATCGAATCGAAAAAAAGCAGAATAGAACGCTTAAAAAAAAGAAACGGCCGTGTGGACGTTTCTTTCTTATTCCTTTCGATTTATGCTGCTTGTTCCCCTTCTTGGGCTTCTTGCTTGACTAGGCCTGCGTCATAAGAACGAGCGAATGGGAAGTAGATCAAAAAGGCAACGCCTGCACATAAGAAAGCACAAACTGCGGCTTTCCAATCGCCTCCACTTCCAATAAATGCGCCGATGCCGATTGGAGAAGGCCATGGCATTTGGGCGATCATCGGTCGAATGATTTCCAATTCGATCGCAAAATAGGCAATCGATGCGGATGCCATCGGTGCTAAGAAAAAGGGAATCGCTAAGAAAGGATTATAAATCAAAGGAATCCCGAAAATCAACGGCTCGTTAATATTGAATAATGCTGGAATGATCGAAGCTTTTCCTAACACTCTTAATTGTTTTGATTTCGCCAGATAAACCAAGAATAAAGCGAGACCTAGCGTTGCCCCTGAACCACCGACGGTCACATACGCATTGTTAAACTCACCAGCTAATGCAAAATTGGCGCCCTCAGCATTGGCTGTCAAATTGCCTAAGGTGATTGGCGTCAATACAGAGAAAATGATATTTGCGCCATGAATCCCTACTAACCATAATGCACTGACTAAAAAGTAAATCACCATCAAACCTAACCAACTGTTGGTCAAATTGGTAACAAACCCAAAAGGTACCGCAATGATTTGGAAAATATCCGTTCCTGCTGCAACTAATGCGCCATTGATGATAAGAACCGTGAAGGCCACAACAAAGGCGGGAATCAATGCTGTAAAGGCACGGGCAACCCCTAATGGGACTTCTTCAGGCATTTTGATGACCCATTTTTTCGTCACACATAAACGGTACAACTGAACGGCCAACACCGCCATAATAATACCGGTAAATATCCCGGTCGTTCCTAAACGCTCCACCCCGTCGCCACCGATCGCCCAGCCATTGATGATGGCATTTTCTTGATCGGTGATCCGTGACATGTTGCCATCCACAATCATCAATTGTGGGATCGACATGAAAAAGGCAAACATCGATAGTAACGCCCCACTCATAGGCGCAAGATCCAACTCTTCTTCTTCCGCATAGATCTTGGTGTATTCATAGCCGAGAACGATACAAAAATATAATGCCAAAAGTCCCATTGTCGTGCTGTTTGCCAGCATATACAATTCACTGACTCTGAAAAAAGTATTATTGAAGAAATCTTCTAAAAAGGTAAAGGTCTGCGGCAATACATTGATAACTAAAAACATCGAGCCAACGATGGTAAAAGGAATCGAAGCCATCCCAGCAGCCATGATGGCACGTACGATTTTGAACTGTGCCACTTTTCCTAACGGTCCCATGACGGCCGTTTCTAAGAGACTGAACAACTTGCTATTTGATTGTTCCATAATGTAACTACTTCCCTTCAATGAGTTTTTGGTATTCTTTAATATATCCATAATACGTATCTTTTTTGTGGCGGATCTTATTCACACGCTGCAAACATAGCGCAGCTAACGTTAGCCCCACACTAAGCCAGAGTGTAAGAATGCCTCGATTGTGCAGTGTATTATCAAGAAAAGGAAAAACGAATGAAAACAGAGGAGAGAAGAAACAAACGGCGCATAAAAGGAGGTTCATCGTCAGTTGACAAAGATAAAACAAGCGCGTCCACCGCAGTTTTTCTGCTATTTGCTCTGAGTGGCTGCCATAAAGGCGCACGTATTCTCCAATTGCCGAAATAGCCAAAACCAACAGCGCCAGCGGAAGAATCAGGAGTAGGGCATTGCTGGCCATCGCAGCCAATAACCAATAAAGATTTGCAAAGAAAAACACTGCTAATACATACCTTAGAAATAAAAAGCGATTAAACCGAAAATTTTTTTCTGCCATTTTTTTCTGTTGTTCTTGATTGGTCATTTGTTCCCTTCCTTTCTACCGCTCTCGCTGGTATAACGCCAGCATTTCAATCGCCACTTCTCGCAAAGTCATCGTTGTCATTATATGATCTTGTGCATGGACCATGATAATCTCCATGTCGATTTTTTCGCCGCTGGCGTATTCTTGTAATAAGCCCGTCTGTGCTTTATGGGCCTCTACTAGTGCTTCATTTGCTTGATCCAGTTTTGCTTGTGCTGCTTCAAAAGTTCCTTGGCGCATCTCTTGGAATGCTTCATGAACGATTGTCCGAGCATCCCCGCTGCTAAGAATGATTTGAAAAGCGGTCTCTTGTAATTTTTCTGATTCCATTGTTCTTTCTCCCTTACATGTGCTATATATGTGCTTCTAGGTGATACCCAATAAAACATTTCATAAAATGTTCAAAATCACCACTTGCTATGAGTGCATCTTTAAATGATTCATCTTCAATGATCGGTACTAACAGTTGGCTGATTTTGTTCAATTCTACTTGCCCCAATCGGTCAGGGGAAAGTAAGAAAATCAGCTGGATCTGGTCATGCTTGTCATCCCATTTTATGCCTTGTTTTAGTATAGCAACGGCCGCATAAGCATCATTGGTGATCGGTTCAATGGGGTGCGCCACCGCCAAATGATCCGAAAAGGCTACTGAGCTATAGGCTTCTCGTAAAGCAAGCTGCTTGCCTAGCGCTTCTTTCACTGAACGTTTTTCCAAGCCTTCAATTTTCGTCAGCAACTGATCCATAACAGTTGCTTTGTCAGTCTCTTCCTCTATCAGCAGAAAAAGTTCTGAGCGAAAGCTGGTCTCAATCAATTCCCGCTCCTTGTCAGATAAAGATTTCGGCTGTTGTTTCAGTATGCTACCATACTGTTTTTTGATTTTATACTGCTTCAACTGGCGATTGATTTTTTGGATATCTTTTTTATCTAAAAAAACACTGACGGTGACGATGGGGATATTTAGAACCACATCTGGTACTTTGATGGATGAAATGATCAAATCGATCCCTGCTAGTTTTTGTTCACTGATTTCGTAATAGCTGATCATATCTTCAATCACGATTTTTGAACCAAGTTCGTGTTCCAAACGATTTTTTAACATTTGCGAACTACCAATTCCTGTTGCACAGATCACTATGACCTTGGCTTTTTGTTGATTCGCTAAGCGTTCCATCGCAGCAGTTAAATGGATCGTCAAATAGGCAAGCTCTCCTTCGGTCACTCTATAGGGGGCAAAGAAGGGAACATCAGAAAAATGCCGAATCGTTAACTGAAAAAAGTCACTGTAATCTTTTTTGATGGTCTCTAGCAAAGGATTCTCCATGCTCGTGCCGTTGTTCAATCGTTGCAATAAGGGGGTGATATGCATCATCAGCCCTTCTATCAACAGTGGATCTTCGACTAAGCAAAAGCCGGTTTCTTGATCGATTTTATGCAAAACAGCTAACAGCTGTTGTTTGACCTCGTTATCATCTAAATCGATCTGTTCACGGATAGTTTCGGAAACTAGTTTGTTTTTTAAGTGAATGGCGATATAAAAAGCCTCTTCTGGCGGCAAAGCAATGCCCATCTGTTGGCGAATCTTCTCAACGATCTCTATAGCCGACTGGTATTCTGCTTCTTGTTCCAATTCAGGATCCTGCGGATGCAGCTGGATCTCAAAGCCCGACTGCAGCCGTTTTATCGCTAAGCCTATATGCAGGACGATCGTGTAGATCATAAAATCAGAGAGTTTCAAAAAGTATTTACGGCAGGTGTCCAAGACGATGATCACGATCTCCTCGATCGCTATCCCCTCTAACAGATGTTTGTACATTGAGAATGCATAAAGATTGTCTTGCAGGCGATTCATGAAAAAGTAATTCATGATGAAATGCCGCAGACTGTTTTCAGATCCTTCAACATAAATGCCTTGGCTGGTTCGATGTTTCAACTCGATCGTATAAGGCTTTAATAATTGCTTGATTTCAACGATATCATTTGAAATCGTCGAGCGCGAAACACATAGATCCGCTGCTAAATCATCAACAAAAACGGGCTTATGCCCAAATAACAATTGATTTAGCAAAAAATATTGCCGGTCATTGGCTTCATTGATCGTGGTTAGATCGTCAGCTGTTGGCCTGAGATTGGTCTTCTCTGAATAAAACAGATCAAAGGAACGCTGGTCCGTGATGTTCAAGCGATACCCCTGTCCTTGCTTGGCACAAATTTGACCAAGCTTATGGTTCTTCAGGATAAGACCCAGACCTTGAAGGTACTTGCGAGCAGTCCGATCCGAGACCCCCAGTTGATTTGCGATCTGTTTGCTGCTAGTGTATGTGTTGCGGTTTTGGTAGAGCATCTTTAGCATGATGATTTCTTTTTTACTCAACATTATTCATCAACCTTTTTCATCAACCTATTTTCATCTAGCTACTTGTTTGAACTGCTATTTGATATTTTGTTCTACCACAGCAGCTAATTTTTCAATACCCATCGGTATCGGAACATAGGCTTGGGGCGGAATATTTACGATGGGTCGTTGGTACTTGATGGCAGCTTTTTCAAGATTCGCAAAGTACATCTTAGTTTGAGGGCTGACTAAGTATAGGTCGTATTCATCTTTGGCGATCGTGGCTGCTCCTTGAGAGGCAGACGTTGCATCTAGTTCAATTTCTTTTCCTCGCTCTTTAAAATATTCCGTCGTTTTTTTGGCAATGACCGATGAAGACATACCGCCTGCACAGATGATTAATGCTTTTTTCATATAGTTTTCCTCCTTAACGAATACACTCATTTTCACTATCTATGTTCAGTAGCTGCTAAATAGTGGTGTAGTACTGATTTTCCTTACGTTGAATAAATCAGTTGCTCACCTGATTTAGCATGGCAATGGGTTGATAATGTCATCATAATAGATAGCGCTTTCTTTTTGAACACAAGGTGTTTCCTTATCGATGCGGAAGCAAATTAGATGCGTCTACTTGATTTTACAAGAATTCCCTTCAAAAAATGATCGAAAAAAAAGCTTTACCTGTCTTTTGTCCAAGTAAAGCTTTTTTAATCATACGCTCTTTGATTGTTCCTCTTCAAACTTCCGCCGTTCATTTTCTACATATTTGTATAACGAACCGTAGCGGCTGCGATAGCCTTTCTTCCATGGTTTCTCTTTGCCGCAAAAATGCAGCAAAACGGTATGTTCGATGACCCAATCCAAACTCCATTCCCCTAGGCTGATCGTCTCATACGTACGGTTTTTCCGTACATCATAGTTATAGAGCTGATCAGGAATCGCCAGCACCCGATCACCATATAACCCATTTAAAATATCTTGATCCGGCAAAAAGAGGTTCAAATGATTTTTCTCAATGAAGGCTGCGATTTCTGTTTCTTTGACCTCTTGCCGTAGCTGGTGCACATTCATCAGCAAGACACCTGAATTATAGTAGCCTTCTGACTCATAATTGCGCAAACGGACTTTATTGATGACCGTCGTCACTTCTGTCAGCTTGGAATGACTGGCAGCGGCATACAGAAAATCCCCTAACGTCAGCTCATACAAGGGGCGCAAATCATTGATGCACAAAATATCCGCATCCAGATACAGGATTTTTTCCACCTGCTGCGGCAAGTAATTTTGTGCCAACAATCGATAGTAGATTGATTCTGGGTAGCGGTCACTAACTGGTGCCGTTTTAAAGATCGAACCAGAACCGATGATGACGGGATGATAGGTCATCGCCAATTTTTGACAAAAGACCTCTAGCTCTGCACCTTGCCTCAATTCTTTTTCTTGTAAGACATAGACATCGAAAGATGCTGCTGTCGTATGGCGTTTGATTGAATATAACGTTGTTTTTAATTGTTCACTGAATCGATCATCAATCGCAAAAAGTAGATTCATGCTCTTGTTCACTCCTCTGTTACTGGATGCACTCGTTGGGCAAAAAATCGAACGCAGTTGCCCGCATCTTCTGTTCTTCTAGTATACCCGATTTTTAGTCATTCTTTCAGTGAAATAGCCTTTCCAGTGAAAACCATTCCTTGGAAACGCAAAAAAATGCTGCTCCATTCAATGAATGAAACAGCAAATGATCGATGATAAATGGTGACCTCCTAAAACAGATCAGCGAATCGTGGCAAAAGCTTTTGACCACAACAACAATTCATCCAGCATGTCATTGACACCTGCAGCCATGTGCGCACCGGGTTTGAAGGTACTGAAATTTTCAAAATCTGTGAAGAGATTGAAGGCTGGGTTAGTCCGCACGGTGGCAACTTTTTGTTCAGCTAAAACGTTACGCAATTGTTCAGCGGCACGAATCCCACCGCCAGAACCATAACTGACGATCCCAGCTGCTTTATCAAACCATTCTTCCCGTGCAGAGTCTACGGCATTTTTCAAGGAAGCCGCAAAACCGTGGTTGTATTCTTGTACGATGAAGATATAGCCATCTAATTCAGCGATTTTTTTGTTCCACGCCATGTTTGGCTCAGCCGTTCCCATAAACGGTAAATCAAATGCCTTTACATCAACGATCTCAAACTGATGCTCTGACCGTTGAGTAGCAATTTCTTGAATATATGCTCCGACTTGCGGACTTACGCGTCCTTCTCTTGTACTGCCTAAAATAATACCAAATTTCATGATAGGTTCCTCCTAAGATTGTTTTCGTTTGTTTTTTAACGATTGGCAAATGTGTCTGCCCAGTCCAGTAATTCCGTCAACATATCGTTCATTCCTGCCGTCATATGTTCGCCAGGAGTAAAGGTGGCAAAATTTTCAAAATCAGTAAATAAGTTGAAGGCTGGATTAGTGCGCACCGTGGCTACTTTTTGTTCCGCCAAAATCAAGCGAACTTGCTCAGCGGCCCGAATACCCCCTGCTGAACCATAGCTGACGATTGCTGCTGCTTTGTTGAACCATTCCTCGCGGGCGCTGTCTAACGCATTTTTCAAGGAAGCCGATAGCCCATGATTGTATTCTTGTACGATGAAGATATAACCGTCTAATTCAGCGATTTTTTCATTCCACGCTTGGTTCGCTTCGCCTGTACCCATAAAGGGCAAGTCGTAGTCTTTGATATCAATGATTTCAAATGAGCGGTCGCTATGTGCTCGTGCTGTTTGTAAAACGTAATTGGCTACTTGCGGACTCACGCGGCCTTCTCTCGTGCTGCCAACGATGATTCCGATTTTTTGCGCTTTTTTCTTTTCCGGAGTGCGATACACCTCTTTAATTACTTCTTTTTCAATTATTTGTTCTTTTTTCCCAAATCCAAAGACCATTCTTTTGTACTCCTTTTATTGTGTTTTCTTTAACGATGGACTCAGCATATCAAACTTACTTTTAGTAAGTCAATCATTTTGCTTACTTTTTGTTAGAAAAAAATCCCAGCTACTTCCTCTTGACATTCGTTCGGCACCGAACTATAATCAACTCATCGATATCATTAGGTACCGAACAATAATTCAAAAGGAGTGTTCTCAATGAGTACAATGACCGATCACTTAATGAAACAGCTTCGTTTTATCAGCGAAGCCAGCAATGCTTTTATGAGTCAAAATAACCAACGCCTTTCTGGACAGCAACGCGTCCTAGCCGTTTTAAATTTAGAAGATGGCTTGGTGCAAAATTACCTCGCAGAAGTTTTAGATTTACGGCCAAGTTCCTTGGCAGAACTATTGAAGAAAATGGAAAGCAGTGGGGATATCCAACGCAAAGAAGATGCAGCCGACAAAAGGATCAAACGAATCTTTCTGACAGAGACTGGACGAAAAAAAGCAGAAAAATTACTGGCACAAAAAGAAGCCGCCAGCAGTCAAACGTTTTTTGCTGGGTTAACAGAGGAAGAACAAACCGAATTTGCTCGTCTGCTTGAAAACATCGCCGCTGGGTGGGAAGCTGACTTTCAGCAACAGACGCAACGCTTTATTGACCCGATGGATCGTCTACAAGCTATGCAGGAGATCCGGGAACAGATGATGAAGCAATGGGGTGGAAATTGGCAGGAAATGACGAATGACGATCGCCGAAAAATGAAGCAACAAATGAAAGATACTTGGCAAGATATGGGCGCTGACGAGCGGCGTCAAATGAAAAAGCAGATCAAAGAAGCCATGCGGCAAATGCCATTTCCTGGACACCGCGGCATGTTTGGCAATCGGTCATTTGGGCCATTTGATAGTAGCGAGGCGAATGATCCACGGGACACATGGGGAAAAGGCAACTTTTTTGATGCCTACGGGTTTGGACAAGACCGCAAAGCAAGACCTGATTCCGCTTCTAAAGACGAAGCAGCCGAAGATGATTGGCAGGATTTCTAATAGCACCTAATGAAAAAGAAAAAGCTGCAGGACATCTTGCTTGTAGCGGAGGAAAACGAATGGAAACAACGACACCAACAGTGAACAAAAACAAATTTAAAATGAAAGACTTTATCCACCTGATCGTCAGTGTCAATCCCAAGAAAGGCTTGTTTCTTTTAGGGATGCTCTTTAGCCTGATCACGAGTGCCGCCAGTTTGGTCGTGCCGCAGCTGACGAAAACGCTAGTCGATGCCAGCGGCACCCCCACGTTCAGCACCTCCATGCTGGTCGTTTTGATCCTAGCCTTTGTGCTGCAATTAGGCGTAGGCACTTTAGGCGGCTTTCTCTTGCGCTATGTGGGAGAAAGTGCCGTGAAAACATTACGAGAACGTCTTTGGAAACATCTGCTGCATTTGCCAGTCAGCTATTTTGATGACCATAAGTCGGGGGAAAGCAGTTCGCGACTCGTTAATGATACTTCCGTGATCAAAGAACTAGTCACCTCGCAATTTCCCAGCTTTGTCACTGGCTTGATCCAATTGGTTGGTTCGATGATCATCTTGTTTTTGATGGATTGGAAGATGGCGGCGATCATGTTCAGTGCGGTGCCTTTGATCACCTTGATCATGTGGCCGATCGGCAAGATCATGTCGAAACTAGGACGCCAACTACAAGCAGCGACTGCCGATTTCAATGCGGATGCCAGCGAAAAACTCTCAGAGATCCGTTTGATCAAAGCCAGCAACGGAGAAGCTAGTGAACAAGAAAACGGTCGGCGCAACATTGGGGCAATCTTTACCCTCGGGGTCAAGGATGCGAAAGTTAGTGCGATTTTGCAGCCAATCATGACGACGGCAATGCTGGGATTACTCGTAGGAATCCTCGGTTATGGCGCGATCCGTGTCCAAGCCGGCACCTTGACGAGTGGCGCATTGATTGCTTTTCTACTGTATCTCTTTAATATTATTGCGCCTGTGACGACGTTTGCGATGTTCTTTTCACAAGTCCAAAAAGCGATGGGTGCTACG
The DNA here is from genome assembly GCF_006491895.1 of Enterococcus sp. OL5. NCBI lineage: Bacteria > Bacillati > Bacillota > Bacilli > Lactobacillales > Enterococcaceae > Enterococcus > Enterococcus sp. OL5. The sequence goes on along the minus strand of NZ_VHIL01000012.1, from coordinate 95,128 downwards.
GAACGGATCCAAGAAATTTTGGATACGCCGCTGGAGCCGATCCAGGCAGCACCCAAAGCCGCTATCGACGGCGCAGTCCTACGGGCAGAACAGATCGATTTCAGTTACGATCCCAAACGGCCGATTTTGCAAAACATTTCTTTTGAAGCCAAACCCAACACCGTGATTGCTTTTGCGGGACCAAGCGGCGGCGGAAAATCCACGATCTTCGCTTTACTGGAACGCTTTTATGAACCCACCAGCGGGCGCTTGCTGATTGGTGAACAGCCGATAGCTGACATTGATCTGCAGGACTGGCGGGCACAGATCGGCTATGTTTCCCAAGACAGTGCGGTCTTTGCCGGTACGATTCGGGAAAACTTGCAATACGGATTAAGCCGAACACTGTCAGAGGAGGAATTGTGGCAAGGACTGGCATTGGCTTATGCCGATCAGTTCGTCCAAGAGTTCCCCGAAAAACTAGAAACACAAATCGGCGAACGCGGCGTCAAACTATCTGGCGGGCAAAAACAACGGATCGCCATCGCACGAGCATTCTTGCGAGACCCCAAGCTGCTGATGCTCGATGAAGCGACCGCCAGCCTAGATTCTCAGTCGGAAGAAAAGGTCCAGCGGGCGTTGGATCATCTAATGGAAGGGCGCACGACATTAGTGATCGCCCATCGCTTGTCGACCATCGTGGATGCCGATCAAATCTACTTTATAGAAAAAGGTACCATTACCGGTCAAGGTACCCATGCAGAATTGATCAACAATCACCCGCTTTATGCTGCCTACGTGAATGAACAAATGATCAATTAAAGAATAAAAACTAGAAAAAAAACTGCTTATTGATGGATAAGCAGTTTTTTCTATTAGCCAACGGCTGAATGTTGCTTCTCTTCACGCGCCACAGGCACTTGATTCCCTCGCTGTAATTCTTTCAGCACCTGGTTTTCTGCCCGCAAAAAATCCCGTTCGCTTTGGGCAGTAGCAAGCTTTCCTTGATAGACCAAGACTTCTTCTTGGTAGGTTTTGGCGGTCTTTTGGACTTCTTCTTCTAACTGATCGATTTTATGGGTCAATTCTTGATTGATCTGTTCATATTTTAGGTAAAGCTTTTGGGCATTTTCGATATTCGTTTGTTCCAAATTCGCTTTGCTGGATACTCGGGTAGCCAAATAAGTAAGTACACCAGTAATGAGTGACGGCAAGACAACTGTTACGATCGATGTATCCATGATCCTCCCCCATTCTTTTTGATACGATTCATATCATCTGTTTCCAGTATAAAAGATACGATTCGTATCGTCAACTGATGTGATATTTTTTATATCAAATAATACAAAAATAGATACAAATTATATCCAACGTGCTATACTACAAAAAAGGAGGCGATCACTCATGCTTGGCGAACGGCTAAGAACACTCAGACTACGAACCAACCAAACCCAACAGCAGATCGCAGATCAGCTAGGGATCACCCGCGCAGCGTATTCGCATTTCGAAAATGATCGTAACGAACCCGATGGCGAGACCATCGTCAAACTCGCGGAGATTTTTCAAGTATCCACCGATTTTTTATTAGGCAGACAAGTCCCGGCAGGCTTTACGCCGCCCTCTGCAAAAGTTCAAACCGTTGCGGCCCATATTGATGATGACGTCACCGATGAGCAGATGGAAGATATCCTCAGCTACATTGAATTTATAAAACAGCGGCACGCCCAAAAGGAATGATGGAAATGGATAAAGTAGAAGAACTGATGGCCGCCTACCCAGACTTGCACTTTATTTTCGATAAAAATATGCCTGATGGTCAGCAAGGATTGTACATCGATCACCATATTTACTTGAACCCTGACCAATCACAAGAAGACCTCTTGAGCACCATCGGTGAAGAAATCGGTCATTATTTGACCAGTGCTGGCGACATTACCGCCCAAGACACCAACGAAAAACGCAAACAAGAACGCAAAGCCCGTGACATTGGTTCTGCGATCGTGGTCACGCCCTATGATATCATCGCTTGTTTTGAAGAAGGCTGCAAAACGTTGGCGGCATGCGCTGATTTTTTAGGTGTCCCCCCACAAACCTTCAAAGACGCAGTCACCTATTATGCTCGCCGCTTTGACGGTATCAAAACCGAAGAAAACTATACCTTGTTTTTCCATATCGACGGCACGATTGAAGTTGTCAAAACCTTTGGCAATCAAGGTTAAGCCTTTTTTGCACAAAAACAGACGTTCCTTTCCTGCTGCTAAATTCAGCGTTTACGGAACGTCTGTTTTTTATCCTTGCATGTTGACCCGCATCAATACGCGGTTCGGTCGATAGTTTTCTGAGGATTGATGAACCAGCGCGCCTTCCTCAAAACGATACAAATTGTATCCATAGCGTTCTTCAAAACGGACCATCCCCTCGCCTTCATCTTCCCCGACAAACGACATACTTGCCACAGTATAGTAAGGAATCCCTGCGATCGTTCCCGTAAATGCATGATGGGTATGTCCACTGAGAATACAAGAGATCTGATACTGCTGCAATAATGCCACCAAACGATTGGCACCGGCCCATGCCGGCGTGCTTGCTTGATAAGGCAACAAATGATGGTGCGTCACAAAAACGATCTTTTTCTCTTTGAGCTGCGCCAGCGTGGCTTGCAGCCATTCAAACTGTCGTTCATCTACGATACCGTCGGCATAGCCATAGCAGGAATTATCGAAAGTCACGATCGCCAATGTCTCCGTTTCATAGACTTGATTAAAAGGCGTATCACTGGCCGTTTCAACTGACTTACCTTGCCAGCCTTGGCGAAAATGCCGTTTGATATCGTGATTACCTAGCGTTACCACGATCGGCACTGAGCCAAAGGCTTTTTCTAAATATTGCTTCAAAGAGGCATAATCGGCAGGCGCGCCATCTTCGGTCAAATCGCCACTGATCACCACCAAATCGATCGCCCCTCGCGCCTTGGCATCTTGGATACACTCTTCAAGAGGAATCAAGGGATTTTGCATGGCTGCCAGCATTCCTTGATACCCTTCCTCACAAGGCAGGTAACTTTCTCGAAAATGGATATCTGATATATGCAATATATTCATAGGTTTATCTCAATTTCTTTCTGATGATTCCAGTCAACTGGTCTAATAAGAAGACGGTCACAACGACGCCCAACAAAATAATACTTACCTTGCTCCAGGTTCTGGTTTGAATAGCAAAAATCAATGGTGCACCGATCCCGCCAGCACCGACTAACCCTAACGTTGCCGCACTGCGGACCGCAATTTCAAAATGATTCAATGCAAAGGAACTATAGATGGGTGCTAAGTAAGGGACCCGCACGAAAAACATCGTCTGCCAAAAGTTGGCACCAACTGCTTGCATCTCTTCCGTCAAGCGCTCATCCATGGCTTCCATTTCTTCCGTGAACAGCTTGCCCAGCATACCGATCTGGTGGACACCGATCGCCATAACCCCAGCGAAAGGTCCCGGACCTACCACACGGACAAAAATAATCGCATAAACTAGCTCTGGAAATGCCCGCAAGATATTGCAGATCATTTTGCCGATCTTCGCGACCCACGGCGCAGAAGACCATAGGTTGGCGGCACTCAGCAAGGTCACCGGTATCGCGCAGACTGTTGCGATCATCGTTCCTAGACAGGCGATCCCGATCGTCAGTAACAATAAGCTCCACAGATCCTCCCCGCTACCGTCGTAAAAGAAAGACCAGTCTGGCTGACTCAACCCTTGCAGGACATCTCTTCCCATCGCTAAGGAAAAAGTACTCAATCCGGAATAATCCAGCGTCGCTGCAGATAATGCCAGTAAGATAGCAAAGAGTCCCCATAACAGCCAAGTCGTTTTCTTCACTTCTCTGATCATCATAGGAATGACCTCCTTACCCGCTCACTTAGAAAATCAACGATCGCTACCGTTAGCAAAATCGTCAAGATAATGATCGAGACCCGTTCATAATTCAACAATGCCAATGAGGCGTTCAAGATGACCCCGATCCCGCCGGCACCAACATATCCTAACACCGTCGAAGCTCGAACATTGACTTCAAAGGCATAAAAAGTATAGCTGGCAAACTGGCTGATGACTTGAGGTATGATCGCCCAAACAGTCACTTGAAATTTATTTGCCCCTACCGCCGCCGCTGCTTCGATTGGCGCAAAATCAATGGTTTCGATCGCTTGGAACATCAGCTGTGAAACCATCCCAAAGGTAAAGACCGCGATGGTCAAAACACCAGTGGCTTCACCGATCCCAAAAATCGCTACGAACAATGCCGCCAACAATAAATTGGGGATCGTCCGCACCAGACCTAAGAGAAAACGCATCGGCACAGAGACCCACCGGCTTTCTGTCACGACTGTCGTCGCCAACAGACTCACCGGTATCGCTGCGACTACTCCTAAAACAGTGCCTAAAAAGGACATTTGCAATGTCTTGATCAAGGGCATCATCAGTTGCGGTAAATAACTAAAATCCGGATGCAAAAATCGAGCCATGAAAGCCGTCATCTGGCTTCGATTCGACCACACTTGTGCAAAATCAGCCCCCGTGATCCAGGCACTGCTTTGAAAAAAGAGCAGCAATAAAAGAATCAGCAGCAGGTGTTTGTACCAATTAAAATGAACTGTTTCTTTCAGTTTCATCGATTTCTCCTGCCTTTTCTTCAAAAATTGCTTTCCCATAGATTTGTTCTAAACGCTGATCCGTCAAAGCGGCTGCGTTGCCGTCAAAAACGATTGCACCTGCTTTTAAGGCAATGATCCTTGTTGCATACTGACGAGCCAAGGGAATCGAATGCAGATTGATGACAATCGTTTTGCCCATTTCTTGATTGATCTTCTTCAAATCCTCCATCACTTTCTCTGTGGTGATGGGATCTAGCGATGCCACGGGTTCATCTGCTAAAATCACTGGTGCTTGTTGGACCAAGGCACGGGCGATGGATACCCGCTGCTGTTGCCCACCACTCAACTGGTCGCTTCTCGTTTGCAGTTTGTCTGACAAGCCGACAGTCGCTAGTGCTTCTTTCGTTCTTTCGTAGTCTTCTTTCGTAAACAACCCTAAAATACTTTTCCATGTCCCGTAATACCCCAAACGACCAGATAGCACATTCTTTTGGACAGTACTACGTTTGACCAAATTGAAGCTTTGGGAGATCAATCCGATTTGTCGGCGAATCAAGCGCAATTCTTTTTTATTGGCTTTCGTGACTGATTTGCCATCTACCCGGATATCTCCTTCAGTGATTGGCACTAAGCGATTGATCGAGCGCAAAAAGGTACTCTTACCAGCACCGCTCAAACCAATGATTGCCACAAATTCTCCTTGTTCAATCGTTACATCTATGTTCTGTAATCCTTTGACCCCATTCGGGTAGACTTTGGATACATTCTCAAAAGTTATCATCTGTCTTCTCCATTATGTAGGGACCGCGGCAAAGTTTCCCCAATCGGTCACGGTCTATCTCACTAAAAAATGCACTGATACTGCGTATTCCACCTATTCCCCTAGTAAATCGCTGCACATCTCCGTGTCCCGTTATCCTTCTACCGCAATCCCTGATTTTTTACTCTGCTGCTCGTTTAGTATAGTCGCGAATGGTATCGTAAGCAGAATCAGCTGCTTCTTCATACCCTTGGTGTCCCCACAAGCTCATTGCTTCGGCGCCTTCTTCATCGTCTGCCATATTCAAGAACACTTCTTTGATCTGCTCTTTTAGTTCAGCATCCATCGTCGGTTGAACGGCAATGGCGTCATTCGGGATGTCCCCTTCGGTTAAGTAAAGAACTTTTAGATCTTCGAATAAATCGTTATCTGGGAAGCTTGAAGCAAAGACATTCCGTGCCCCTTGAAACACAAAGGCGGCATCCATCTGACCATTCAAGACTGCAGTGATCTCACTTGGAATATCGTTCACCGTCGTTAATGTAGCATCCGTCGTTGGATCAACTCCTGCATCTTTCAACTCGGCAACTGGGTAAATATAGCCGCTGGCAGAGTTCGGACTCAATGTAGCGATTTTTTTCCCTTTTAAGTCCGTCAATTCTGTCATATCGCTATCCGCACGTACCAAGATCTCCCCTTTGAAGGTATTGGTTTTTTCCCCTTCTAATGGCAAGCCGGTCTCTGGATCATAGGCACCTAATTGAGAAGTCAAAATCGCTTCTGCTGCATCCATATCTTTGGCTTGAACATAAGCGGCTGGCGGCATGATCCCTAAATCAACTTGTCCAGAAGCCATCGCTTCTACGATCGTCGAATAATCCGTTGCTAACGTTACTTCTACTTCACGGTCTAATTTTTTTGATAAATACTCAGCAAACGGTTTTGCTTTGGCTTGCATCGAGCCGTCATTATTGGTCGGTACGAATTGTACCACCAGCTTTTCTTTTTCGGCTGCGGCACTGCTGTCGCTGCTGCTGCTCCCATTCCCACAGCCGGTCAATGCTGCAACTAACGCAATTCCTAACATTCCTTTAACAATTCGTTTCAATGGCATTTTTTCTCCTCCTAATGGTTTGAAGCTTTCTTACATTCAAATCATACCAAGTATCCCTTCAAAATGAAGTGACACATGTCCTATTTTACCTTATTTTTACATACAATTTACATTAGTTTTTATTTATCGTTCGTGTTGAGTCAAAAGGGGAACTAAGCTATACTTAAAGAAAACCATTCAGGAGTGGCTGATTCCCATGAAAAAAATCGATGATACCGCACGCCTCAGTAATTACATTGACACATACGATCTGCAATCTTATATGGACAATGATTTGTTAGCGATGGCCACTTTGCATTCCTTTGAAAAAGAAGAGCACCTGATTCGAACGGGCACGCCTTCTGAATACTTGTATTTTCTCGTGGAAGGAACCGTGATGGTCTATTCCTTCTCTTCGGATACCCAAACGATTTGTATTGATTACGCCAAGCCGGCTGCACCTTTAGGGGAAGCTTCCTCTTTATGGGAACTCTTGCCGAAAAGCAGTGTTAAAGCCGCTTCTGCTTGCGTCTGCGTCTGCATCCCTTTGAATCGCTACCGCAGCACCTTGCAACAAGACGTCCGCTTTTTGCAAACCATCTGTCAGTTGCTCAGTTCCCGCTTGAATTCGGGGATCAACTTAGCGAATTCATTGACGGAACCTGTAGAGACACGGTTGGCCAAATTTATTCTTGCGCATCAAGAAAACCAACACTTTTCCTTTCAGTTAACCACCTGTGCCGCAATCTTGAATGTCAGCTATCGCCACCTGCTGCGAACCTTTACCAGCTTTCGTGAAGACAAGCTGATCGAAAAACAAAAACAGGGCTATGCAATTCTCGATTTCCCCGCTTTAGAGTCGCTTGCCGAAAATTTAAGCCATGTATAAGGAGCAGCCCATAAGAATGTTCGGATTTTCCCTGAGTACGCGTTCCTGCTGTTGGTCTTGCCCTTAACTAGCGCTGTGACAAGCATTCTCCACCGAAGAAGGCAAGCGAGACCGGCAACTGCGCCTTATTTTCTTACAAAAAACCCGATCCTTGCTGATATTCAGTCGAGGATCGGGTTTCTTTTGCTTATTTTACGATGGCTAAGAAGTCTTCTCCTTGCAAGACATCGGTTTGATTCATATCCATCACATCTAAATATTGCGGCGTATTCGTCACAACGATTGGTGTAATCGTGGATAAGCCGGCAGCTTTGATCGTATCTAGATCAAACTTCACCAACAAATCACCGCGTTTGACTTGATCGTCTTGTTTAACAAAGACCTCAAAGCCTTTGCCATCTAGTTCCACGGTATCCATACCAATATGCATCAAGACTTCTGCTCCATCCGTAGTGGTCAAACCAACAGCATGGCCGGTAGGAAAGAGCGTCGTGATGGTGCCATCTGCCGGCGCATACAAAGCCCCGACGGTCGGTTCGATGGCGATGCCTTTTCCTAATGCACCAGAAGAAAAGACTTGGTCTTTGACTTCTGCTAAGGGAACCACTTTGCCTTCTAACGGACTACTGAGGATCACTCGTTCTTTAGACGAACTATCTGTGGGTGCTGCTGGCTCTTTTGCTGGTGCTGCACTGGCTTCGGTTGCTGGCTGATCTTCAAAACGTAAGAAGAAGGTCAAGACAAACGCGGCGCCAAAAGCGATAGCCGTTCCGATTGAAGCTGCGATCAGACCACTTAGATCTTTCGTATCTTGTGGGATAAAGGAAGGAAGACTTAGTAAGCTGACTAACCCAAAGGTATAGTTTTCGACTTGGCTGAAGCCGATGAAGGCTCCCCCGATGGCACCACTGATACACGCGGCGATAAATGGTTTTTTCAATGGCAAGGTTACCCCATACACCGTCGGTTCTGTGATCCCAAAAATTGAGGTGATCGTTGAAGAAAGGGCCAAGCCTTTCAATTTCACATTTTTTGTCATAAAGAACACTGCTAGCGCTGCACCACCTTGAGAAAGGACAGCTGGCAACAGCATTGGTACCATGGTATCGACACCGGTTTGACTGAGATTCAACATGATGATCGGCACAAAGCCCCAGTGCATGCCAAACATCACAAAGACTTGCCATAAACCACCCATAACAGCACCAGCGATCAGTGGGCTGAAGTGGTAAATGCTGTCGTAAGCACTACCTAACAAGTTTCCTAAAATCGTTCCTAGTGGACCGACGACAATAAAGGTCAATGGCGCCATGATCAAGAAGACCGCTAAAGGTACACAGATGATCTGTAAGAAGCTAGGAATGACTTTTTTAAAGAAACGCTCCACATAGCTTTGTAAAAAGACCGCTAAAATAATCGGAATGACGGAAGACGTATAAGCACTCGCACCAATAATGACCGGTAGGCCTAAGAAACTCAAGGTTTGTCCAGCCAAAGCGGTAATGTCTGGATGAACCAACGCCATCGCTAAGGAAACCGCTAGAAATTCATTGGTGCGAAACTTTTTCGCTGCAGTAAAAGCCAACATCACTGGTAAATAGGTAAACAACCCATCGGCAATCGCATACAATACGGTGTAGACCCCAGAATCAGCTGCTAACCAATTCAAGGTGACTGCCAGCGTCAAGAAGCCTTTTAAGACCCCGGCACCTGCCATTGCGCCTAAAAACGGCGTGAAGATCGACGAAATAATATCCACCAGTTGATTCAACAGGTTGCCTTTGTCGCCTTTGCTATCTGCTTCACCATCGAAGTTCGCTACTCCATTCAATTCACGGTAAACGTCGCTGACATGACTGCCGATCACCACTTGGTATTGTCCGCCGCTTTGAACGACTTGGATCACGTCGTCGTCTTGATTCAAGCGTGCCGTATCCGCTTTGTTCTCATCTTTTAATTTGAAACGCAAGCGGGTCGCACAATGCACCACGCTATTGACATTTTCTTTGCCGCCCACCGCATCGAGGACGCGAACTGCAATTTCTTTATTTGAACTCATTTTTTCAACACTCCTTTTTTAATAAAAAAACCCAGATTGAAAAAACGACCGTCCAACGAGTCTTTTCCTCGCTGACTGTTGTCTTTTCAATCTGGGTATTGCCTGCCTGACAGTAACAATCCGTTAATGATTGAATGTTAATTGGTTTGATCATTGACGACACGTTCGATATGGATCGTTAAGTAGATCATTTCTGATTCACCGATCGATTTGTCGTAGGTTTTGATCAAATATTCGTTGATCCGTTGGACCGTTTGAAACGCTTTAGGGTACTTCGATTGCACAAGGGCAAATAAAAATTCATCTTTTTCCCCCGAAAGTTCATCGCTTAAATAGCGCTGCGCAAAATACTGTAAATGCGTGGTGATCCGTTGATAGTTCAAGGAATCTGGGTTAAAGACTCGTCCATAAAAACGACTGATGATCGCCAGTACGTCACGAACGATCTCTACCGCTTGCATCGTGGTTTCCATCGTACCATTTGCTTGTTCGCTATTGACGATATGAAAGGCGATAAAGCCAATTTCCGATTCCGGCAATGAAATCCCGAAGACTTTTTCAAAATAAGCAACGGCATCTGCTGCAACCGCATACTCTTTCGGATAAAATTTGCGGGTCTCAAACAACAATGGATTCGGCAGCTCAATGCCTTCACGTGCCCGAACTAGCGCATAATGGATATGATCGGTCAGTGTCAAATAAATATTTGGCGACAGCTCGATCCCCAAGGATGCTTCTGCATCATCCACCACTTGCTTGACGGCTTCGACTTCTTCCACAGGAATGTCTGAAAACAATTGCTGAAACTGATTTGCGGTAAACGTATCCTTTAACACAAATTCTTTTTCGACAAAGGCTTCATCCACTGGATCGCCGACCTTTTTCTTAAACGCAATGCCACGACCCATATAGATCACTTCCTGACCGGCATCATTGGTCGAGATGACGACATTATTATTTAATATTTTCCCAATAACCATCGTTTTCCCTCACTCCAAAATAAAAAAACCTAGAATCTCCCCATTAGCGCGCTACGGTCAATTCTGGTTTTGCCTGCCGAACAGTAACAATCCTTGTAACTGAAAGAATAATAACACACCCCTGTGGCAGATGCAACCCTTTTCAATCAGAATTTCTGCAACGTGCTTTTCCTTTGTTATACCATTGAACAATTCTCCTTGCAACATCCTTCACTATCTAAATTGAGTTGTTTTTTAATAAAAAAAGGAATGGCTCAGCTGCAGCCATTCCTAATGTATCAGAGTTGCTTTCTTTGCTGTCCCATGCGCCGCTCTTTCATAGCCGTGCCTAACGTACCATAGGTGAAGACCGCGATCCCTAGCCAAATAAACGCAAAGGCGGAAAATTGGGCCAGTGAATAGGTTTCGTGAAACAAAAAGATGGCCAACAAAAGCATGATCGTCGGGTTGATGTATTGAATAAACCCAAGCGTAATGTAAGAAACATTTTTCGCGGCTTCCGCAAACAGCAACAACGGAATAGCCGTCACGATCCCGGCACCCATCAATAAGAGATTGGTTTGCAAGGGATAATTCATAAAACCTACGGTTGAAAACCCTAAAATATACACGAGCGCAAAGGGAAAAATCACCATCGTCTCGATCGTTAACCCAGTGACGGAACTAATAGGGATTCTTTTTTTGATCAAGCCATACGTACTAAAGGAAAAGGCCATGATCAGTGAGGCATAAGGAATCGTTCCTGTTTGAATCGACAATAAGATTACCCCGATACTTGCCAGCAGACACGCCAGCATGCCAGTACGACTAAGTCGTTCCTTCAAAAAAACGGTTGCTAACAAGACATTGACTAGCGGATTGATGTAATAGCCTAAGCTGGCTTGCATCACGTGGCCCGCACTCACCGCGAAGATAAAAGTGAACCAGTTGATGGAAATCAGCACAGACGCTAAAACGATCAGTCCAGCAAATGCTTTGTTCTTCCACAGCAGACGCGCTTCTTGTAAAAATTGCGTTTTCTTCCCGGAAAGCACGATAAACAACACCATAAAAACAAAGGACCACACGATTCGGTAGCACATCGTGGCTAACGGGGAAACCCCAACGATTATTTTCCAATATAGTGTGACCAAGCCCCATAATACATAGGCAGACAACCCAAAATAAACGCCTTTATTCTTCATTTTCTCCCTGATTTTTTTCCATGAAAGCAAGTCTTTCCTGAAAAAAAATACTCCTCCTAAACCATAAGTTATCTTATTATATCGAATTTTTTGGTTTTTCATAGAGTTTCATGAAATAAATCAAGAAAAGCACCCTTCAAAGAAAGGTGCCCCTCTTTATTCCAGCGGTTCTTCCGCACCTTCCAGCCACACGGCTTCTGGTTTCTGATCACGAATCAAAAATAGCCCCGTTGCAAACAGCAGACCAGAAGCGATCGTCATCAATAAGAAAGAAACATTCATCCCATGAAGCAGTGCACTCGTCCCCGTTAAGGTCGTGCTGTTTTGCGCCACACTATTCATGATCCCGACAAATAATGCTGTACCGATAGCGCCTGCCACCGTTCGCAAAGAAGTCAATAATGCTGTTCCATGCGCCGTCAACTGCGGCGGAATATTTTTATTTCCCCACGTCACGAAGGGCATCAACAAACAGCCTGTGGCGGCACAGCGCAGCATGTTCAAAACCACTGCTACCCAAATACCCGTGTGCATATGGATGAAATACATGCCGATGTTGCTCAAGACCAGTGAGCCGCCGCCGAAAATCGTCAACAGACGGATGCCGACTTTGTCATAGATTCGTCCAGCCACCGGACTTAAAAAAGCCGAGACCAAGGAACCTGGCAAAACGACTAACCCTGAGATCGTCGCTGATTTGCCTAAAATCGACTGCACGTAAAGTGGCATCAGCATCGCCGAACCCATCAAAACCAAGTAAAGCATGATACTGCCAAAGACACTGATGGCATACTCTTTTGTTTTTAAGACCCGCAGATCCAAAAATGGGGTTTCTGCTCTTAACTGACGGAAGACAAAGAAGATACCTGCTACCAAACCGATCGCTAAGGTTCCTAAAACCGGCAAGCTGAAAAAGCCATAGCTGCCGATGTTTCCAAAGCCTAAAGTGATCCCACCAAAAGCAAAGGCACTCAAAACAAAAGAGGTCTGATCAAATTTGCTGTTGCTTACTGGCAACACATCATCAAAAACCTTTATGGCCCAAATCAATGAGATCAAAACAATCACGGCAACGATATAAAAAATTGCATGCCAGTTCAACCGGTCCACGATCAGCCCAGCGATCGTCGGTGCGATCACGGGTGCCGCGGTGATTGAGAGTCCATACCAGCCCATCACGACACCGATGCGATTGATCGGATAGATCGATAAGAGGATCACTTGTGCCATCGCGGTCAAGATTCCATTGCCTACGGCCTGCAAAATACGAGCAAGCATCATGACTAGAAAATTGGGCGCTGTGGCACAAAGCAGCAAACCCACCAGAGCGATTCCTAATGCAGCGAGATAGAGCTTTTTGGTTGGCACACGATTCATAAGATATGCCGTCAAGGGCATAACGATCGCCATTGCCAAAGAATACCCGCTAGTCAGCCATTGGCCCGTAGTGACGGAAATCTGCAAGTCATTGACGATGGCGGGTAAAGCCGTCGTCAATGCGGTCGCCAACATGGATACGGCAATACATGTAATCATTAAATTAATAAAAATCAGCGTCCGCTGACGTTCCGTTCGTTGGACTGTTTCACTCAATCAACGTCCGCCTCCTTCTCAAGATAAAACTGTTCGATTTTTGCTAAGGCTTGACCAAAGGCTTGTTTTTCTTCTGCCGTCAAATAGGTCAACATTTCTTGGTGCGCCTTGCTGCGTTTTTCTTTCATTCGCTGTGCCTCTTCCTTGCCTGCTTCTGTCAGCGAAATCAAATGACTGCGTTTATCTTTCGGATCGACTTCTTTTTGGATCAGCCCTTTTTCAGCCAGTTTCTTTAGTAGTTCGCCAGTGGATGTCGAACGAATCGCTAAATACGCGGCGAGATCTTTTTGGGTCAACGTGCCTTTTTCGTCCAATACCAGTAAACAATTGAACTGCCCCCGTCCCGGCATAAAGCGTCCATACTTTTGTTCCGCATACCGCCGATTTAATTTATACACTTCAAACAATCGTTCCACGATTTCTTGTTCGGAAACCATCGATCTTCAGCTCCTTTCGCCTCTTCACTATTTAGATAGGTACCTAGTTAAAAGTCCGTTCTCCATTTTACATAGGTACCTATCTATTGTCAAGAAAGGATTGACATTGAGAGCGGATGCAGCAACCAAAAACGAAAAAAGCATTGAAACTTACGCTTCAATACTTTCCTCGTGGTTCTTTTTCTCCGCAAACTCTGCCAGCAGTTGCCGAACTTCATCGGTTGATTTGGTATTCATCAATTTTGCTCGCAAATCACTGGCTCCTGGGAAGCCTTTGACATAGATTTTAAAGAAACGATGCAATCCTGCGATCGAGCGTGGCACCATTTTGGCGTAATGATCCTGCAAGTCTAATTGCAGCTGTAGCAAGCCTAATAGCTCTTCTGAGGTATGCTCTTTTGGTTCTTTTTCAAAGGCATAGGGATTCTTGAAAATGCCCCGACCGATCATGATTCCGTCTACGCCATATTTTTCTGCTAACTCTAAACCTTTGGTACGATCAGGGATATCGCCGTTGATCGTCAGCTTCGTTTGTGGGGCGATTCGGTCCCGCAAGGCCACCACTTCAGGAATCAATTCCCAATGGGCATCGACCTTGCTCATTTCTTTGCGGGTTCGCAAATGGATCGAAAGGTTGGCGATATCTTGTTGCAGGACATGGGTCAGCCAGGCTTCCATTTCCCCTAGTTCGGTATAGCCCAAACGCGTCTTGACACTGACCGGCAGACCGCCAGCTTTGGCTGCTTGGATCAGCTCAGCCGCAACGTCCGGTCGCAAGATCAAGCCGCTGCCTTTGCCTCGTCCGGCAACGTTTGGCACTGGACAGCCCATATTTAAGTCAATCCCTTTAAAGCCCATCTCGGCTAATCCGATACTCATTTCACGGAAATACTCTGGCTTGTCTCCCCAAATGTGGGCTACCATCGGTTGCTCATCTTCGGTGAAGACTAAACGTCCCCGCACACTGTCGCGTCCTTCTGGATGACAGTAACTATCGGAGTTGGTAAATTCCGTAAAGAAAACATCTGGTGCGCCGGCAGCTTGAACGACATGCCGAAAAACGACATCGGTGACATCTTCCATTGGTGCTAGAATAAAAAAAGGCTTCGGCAATTCAGCCCAAAAATTTGTTGTCATGATTTACGCTCCATTTCTTTGTCCAAGGATCTTATTTTATGACCCCACTTGCAAAACAAACCCCATTATACTAAGAATGCGTCAAAGAAGCAAAAGAGCAAGACGCTTAATACTGCCGAATAACTGGCGGTTCGTAGGCTTGAATAAAGGCTTCAAGCTCCTGAGTTGTTTGTGCAAAGCCGATTTTTTCGCGATCGGCTTGCGTCAAGAACTCATTTTCCACCATGTTGTCATACAAGGCTCTCGTTGCGTGGTAAAAGTTGTTCACATCATAAAAAGCACAAGGATTCGGGTTTTGACCGATTCTTGACCAGGAGATCATCTCCGTGATTTCTTCCAGCGTCCCCGGACCACCTGGCAGTGCGACAAACGCCTGCGACAATTCGAACATTTTTCGTTTTCTTTCTGACATCGTCTCGACGACATGGAGTTCGGTCAATCCAGGATGTGCTAGTTCCCGATCCTTTAAAAAGGTTGGGATCACCCCGATCACCTGACCGCCATTTTCTAAGACAGCATCTGCCAGCACGCCCATCAAGCCGGCTTTTCCGCCGCCATAAACTAGCGTATTTTTTCTTGAAGCGATCCACTGCCCCAATTCTTGGGCGGCTGTTGCAAAACTAGGTTCATTACCGACACTGGCACCACAATAGACTGCAATTTTCATAAAACTCTCCATCATCCTTCTCAATCATTTTGAAATAGTATATCATGATTCTGATAAAGGTTCTGGGAAAGGATGAGAAAAAATTTATGAACATTGAGGAGTATCAACGATTTATCAGTGACTTCTACAAAGCCCGCAACTGGTATCAGTACGATCCGTTTATTCGGGCGAATTTTTTAGCAGAGGAAGTCGGGGAAGTGAGCCGTGCCATTCGGACATTGGAGATCGGTCGTGACCGTCCCGATGAACAAGAAGGCTTGCCAGAAGAAAAACTGGCAAACCTGACGGAAGAATTGGGCGATGTACTGGATAACTTATTTATTCTCGCCGATAAATACGATATTTCTCTAGAGACGATCATGCAAAAACACAAAGAGAAGCTATTGTCTCGCTATCAAATGGACCACGTGACAGAAAAAAACAGCTAACGGGCTACTTGTTGCGGAACGGGCAGCGGCATAGGTTGCTTTTCCCAAATACAAAAAACCAACGTTTCTGTGGTCGATTGGCCAGTGAAACGTTGGTTTTCTTCTATTATATAAAAAGTTGGTTCTCCTTTTTATGGGAATAGGAGGTGTTTATTGTGCCATTTGCTCTACCAGTTCTTCCAATCCAGTCAAGGCTTGGTAGCCGTAGCCAAAGAGATAATTGTAGTCCATGCTGTAGACTTGTTTGTTTTTGATGGCTTTCATGCTGGAGAGTTTGTCATTTTTGTACAAGCCTTCAATGATTTCTTGACCAGAAACACTGCCTTCGATTGTTGACCAGTCGCCGACGATCAAGACATCGGGATCCGTTTCGATCAAGGTTTCGACACTGACTTCCCCTGAATAGTCTTGAAACACATTGTTCAGTTTGATCATATCAAAGTTGCTATTGAAAAAAGACTCGTCTTGAGCGGCATAGACACTGACCACACTTGGATCGGACATAAAGAGATGGGCAAAGGTTTGCTCTTCTTTGTCTGCTACTTTTTCTTCCAAGGCACTCTGGCGATCCTTTAATTCTTTTTCAAAAGCAGCGGCTGCCTCAGGGACATTGAAGAGCTTACCAAGGTTTTCAATGTCTTGATAAACGGAATCAAACGTCGCCCCAGTGACAGAGGTTTCTTGGACGTAAGTCGGAATGCCCATCTCGTTCAAGGAATCAACGGTGCCGACGCCCCAATCTTGGTTATCAAAAAGTCCTCCACGGCCAAAAATCAAATCTGGATCCACACTTAAGGCTGTTTCTTTACTGATATAGTCGCTGCCCAGGTCGTTGAGTTCTGCATAATCGGCAGCAACTTCCTCATCAGCGGCACCAAAGGTTGCACCGACACCCGCAATCTGATCCTTGAGGCCGAGATGCAGCAGCAATTCCGCTGCTGGTCGTGTGTTGGCTACGACTTTTTTCGGTGCCTCATTAAAGGTTTGGTCCTTGGCAGTCCACTGCGTGCCGCCCTCTGCTTTGGTGTAGTTGCTGATGGTTAAAGGATACGTACTTTCTGCCTGTGAGGAAGAAGCCGAAGTTCCTTCATCCTTCGCATTGCCGCAAGCGCTTAATGTAAAGACTGCCAATCCTACCCCAATCATTTTTCCCCATTTATTCATCTGTTTGCTCCTTTTCAAAATAATAATGAAACCCTAATCCGCCTGTGATCGGATGATGGTAAATACTGCATTTAACGCCATAGATCTCTTCGATCAGTTCTTCTGTCAGCAACGTTTCTGGTTCGCCATACCCTACGACCCGACCATCTTTTAAGGCATAGATAATGTCGCAATAATTGGCTGCTTGTTCCAAATTGTGCAGCGCCGCCAACAAGCCAATCTTCAGATGCTTGACGGTCTCTAAGATTTCCAGTTGATATCGGATATCCAAATGATTGGTCGGCTCATCGAGAATCATAAATTTCGGTTCTTGGGTGATGGCACGAGCAAGGACGACCCGCTGTTTTTCCCCTCCTGATAATGAGAGGTAGCTGCGTTTTCTGTAGGCACTTAACCCTGTTTTGGCTAAGGCTTCGGTGACCAGCTCATGATCGGCTTTGGTGTCTTGTTCCAACAACCCCTTGTGGGGCGTGCGGCCTAAAAGCACCATCTGTTCTACTGTTAAATCAAAGCTCAACTCATTGAATTGACTGACGACGCTGACTTGCTGGGCGACTTTTTTTTCGGAACTTTTCAAAATATTCATCTCACCCAAATAAATGTCGCCGCTGTCAGGTTTCAATGTTTTGTAAATAGCTTTTAACAATGTAGATTTGCCGCTGCCGTTGGACCCAATCAAGCCGACAAATTGCCCTTGTGCGGTTTGGACGGAGATGTCTTTTAGTATCTGCTGATCCCCGATCGTCAGATTGAGCTTTTCAACTGCTAATTTCATTCCGTCACCCCCCAAAGTTGTATTGCCGTTTGACAATGATATAGATAAAGATTGGTGCACCGATCAGCGCTGTAATGATCCCGATTGGCAGTTCGACTCCTTGCAGTGTCGAACGGGCGATCACATCCGCCCAAATCAAAAACAACGCGCCTGTCAAAGCGGTCAAAGGCATCAACAGGCGATGATCCGAGCCGCTGACTCCACGTACGATATGAGGAATGATCAAGCCGACAAAGCCGATCATCCCAGAATTCGCAACGATGATACTGGTTAATAGCGCTGCTAGCAGCATGTAAAAACGCCGATAGAAGGTCAGCTTGACCCCTAAGGTGGAAGCAACTTCATCCCCCAGCAAAAGCGTATTCAAAACACGGTATTGCGTCAGGAAGAAGAGCGTGATCAAAGAAACCAGAACTACGATAAAGCCTAATTTGTTCCAAGAAGCCGAGGCTAGGCTGCCCATCGACCAAAACGCTACGGTCTTCATCCCTTCTGCATTGCTAGCCAGATAGATGATCAAGTTTGAAACAGAGCTACATAAGGCACTGACGATCGTCCCCGACAGCACAAGTTTTGTGGAAGTCATTTTCCCACCGATACTGGCAAGCAGCAGCACCAAAATGGTGGCAATCCCCGCTCCTGCAAAGGCACCAAACGATAAGCCCAGCTGCAAGACTAGCGCCGAGCCGCCAAACCCGACTAAGATGGCGAAGGTCGCCCCTAGGGATGCGCCTGAAGAGATCCCTAAGATATAGGGATCTGCCAGCGGATTTTGGACCACCGCCTGCATCACTGCCCCGCTGATCGCTAACCCCATGCCCACAAAAATAGAGAGCAAGACCCGCGGTGCCCGAACAAACCAGACGATATTGATGTTTGCGTCTGAAATGCCTGAAAGATCACCAACCAATCCATGGCTGATTTTATAGAAAAGAATTTGATAAACTTCGCCAAGGGTGATATTGGCTTGTCCGTTTGCCAAAGCAACTCCTGCAGATAAGAGAATGGCGACAACTAAAACACAGCAAATGATTGTCGAAACCATCCAACGATTTGATTTAATCAACCCTACCGACATGTGATTCTCCTTTATTCAGCACGATCCTCTCCTGATTTCACAGCAAAAACAACCTGACTGTTGCCTCGCCGCTATCATAAAAGAAGCATCTGTGCGTTTTTTCGCTTATAAAAGTGCTTCTCATGAAAAGCGCCAAAGCCATGTGCTACTTTGACATCTATTTGCAAATGAGAATCACTCTCAATGAATAGAGTCATTATAAGGAACCTTTTGTGAAATGTAAATAATTTTCTGAAAATTTCCTTAAATAAGAGTTATTCTAATGTTCGTGATTGATGGGCGTTTTCCTCTCCATTGACCTATCGAAAACACGGTACCCGTGAAGAAGCGAATCCTTGGGCATAATAATCCAGTGTTTTTTTAATGATGAAAAAAAGACAGACTTCATTTTGTACGAAGTCTGTCTCCAGTCTAATGCCTATGCTTAGGCAGGCTTTTTCTTGCTAACTTCCCTTTGTTCGAACGTGAAACCTATGCGTTGCCAAGGATTTGCTGATTCAACGAAATCATCTCCAAAAGACCTTGAGCGGCTTCGCTGCCTTTGTTGCCAGCTTTGGTTCCCGCCCGTTCAATGGCTTGTTCGGTCGTTTCAGTCGTCAACACACCAAACATGATTGGAATGTCGGCATTCAGACCAATTTGGGCTACGCCTTTCGCCACTTCATTTGAGATCAATTCATAGTGGGTCGTTGCTCCGCGAATCAAGGCACCTAATGTCACGATCCCATCGTATTGTTTGTGGTCAACGATTTTTTTGGTAATATACGGAATCTCATAAGCACCTGGAACCCAATATACATCGATGTTTTCTGCTTTGACTCCATGACGCACCAAATTGTCTTTGGCGCCTTCCACTAACTTGGAAGTGATAAACTCGTTGAATCGTGAGACCACGATCCCTACTTTGACTGCCTCTCCCTGAAACGTTCCTTCAAATACTGTCATCGCTCATTCTCCTTTGGTTGATTAAATAGATAGGTAATGGTGAAACTTTTCTTTCTTCGTTTTCAAATAGCTGCTGTTTTCTTTATGCGCAGGCATCTCCAGCGGTACTCGTTCTGCTACCTTGATCCCTAAGCTTTCTAATTCCTTCACTTTGTCAGGGTTATTGGTCATCAGTTGAATCTCCTGCACTTCTAAGGAACGTAAAACATCGGCAGCAAACGTGTAATGACGAGCATCTGCTGCAAAACCCAATGCAATATTTGCTTCATACGTATCCAATCCTTGTTCCTGCAACTGGTAGGCACGGAGCTTGTTCCGCAAGCCAATACCGCGGCCTTCTTGGCGTAGATACAAAATCGCACCACGGCCTTTTGCTTCGATCTGCCGCATCGCTTCTTGCAGCTGTTCGCCACAATCACAGCGATGAGAGCCGAAGACATCGCCTGTTAAACACTCTGAATGGATCCGTAGTAACAGCGGCTCGGTAGTATGTTGAATCTCGCCTTTGGCTAGTAAAAGGTGTTCATTGCCGAATTCATCTTCAAATAAGGTCAATTGGAACGCCCCATAAGCCGTTGGCAGATCCACCGTGATAGGTGCAGTTCCTCGTAGATATTCCGCCAACTCATCAATGGTCAAAAACGGCAGCTGCCATTTTTCTGCTAATTTTTTCAATTCTGGGACCCGAGCCATCGTGCCATCTTCATTTAAAATCTCACAAATGTAGGCTGCTTCCACGCTGCCAGCAAGCTTCGCTAAATCCACAGCCGCTTCTGTATGTCCTCTGCGTTCCAACACGCCGCCAGGTTGAGCGGTCAATGGGAAGATATGTCCAGGGCGATAAAAATCCGCAGCCTGTGACGCAGGATCCGCCAACTTTTCAATCGTCACTGCCCGGTCTTTCGCAGAAATTCCCGTACTCGTCATCACGTGATCGACACTGATGGTAAACGCGGTACCAAAGGCATCCGTATTATTGGCGGTCATCTCAGGCAATGCCAGCTTTTCAGCGATCGCTTGTGAGATGGGTGCACAGATCAAGCCGCGGCCATAAGTCGCCATAAAATTGACGGCTTCTGGCGTTGCGTATTCAGCAATCCCAATCAAATCTCCTTCTGATTCCCGATTTTCATCATCGGCGACAATCACTAAGCCGCCTTTTTTTAACCATTCCACTGCTTGTTCTACTTTATGCATCGTCTGCCTTCTTTCATTTTCGTTGGTATTTGACATATTTCCCAATCATATCCGTCTCGATATTGACCCACTCCCCTTGTTTCAACTGCCCCAGCGTCGTCTGGTCTTTGGAATGGGGGATCAAGCTAACGGAAAATGCCTGTGCCGTCGTCTGGGTAACCGTCAAACTGACGCCATTGATCGCAATCGACCCTTGCGGAATGATTTCCCCTTGCAGACTGACAGGATAAGCAAACGTCAAGATCAAGGCATTTTCCAACTGCTTTTTCTGGATCAAACGGGTCGTTACATCAATGTGGCCTGCGACAAAGTGGCCTTCAAAACGCTGCGTCGCTGCCATCGCTCGCTCCAAATTGACTTCGGCACCCACCGAGAGTTGTTTAAAGGTCGTTCGTTGAAAGGTTTCCGGCATGATATCCACCGTAAACGTCATCGCTTGTTTGGCGATCGCCGTCAAACACGTCCCGTTGATCGCCATGCTGTCTCCGATCTGGTAATCCGCCAGCAAGCCTTCCGACGCACTGCAGGTTAGCTGGATCGTGCGGCTTTGCTTGCGGATCTCTTTGATGCGGCCTTTTTCCTGAATCAATCCTGTGAACATTCCTCTTGTCTCCTTCCTCGGATGCAAACATCTTCCCCAACTGCTGTCACCGTCACCTCTGTTAGCTGCTGCAGCTGTTTCGGGGTACGTTCACTGGTAAAACTTGCGAGACTATTGCCCCCAAGAAACTTTGGCGCCACATAGGTAATGCTTTCTTGCCACAGTCCGCTGGCTAAAAAGGCATCATGGATCGCAGCGCCTCCCTCCACGTAAAGCGATTGGACCTGTCGTGTGGCAAGCTCCTTCAACAATGCAGCGATCGTCAACTCTTCCAGCTGGATCACTGAGACATGCGCTGGCAAATCACTGACAGCTGCCTGCTGCGTAAAAATCCACACAGGTGCCGAATCGTCGGCAAACAGTGCCAATTGGGGTTGCGACAGCGTTCGTCCCCGACGGTCTACCACGATGCGAATCGGCGGAAAGCTGGTTTCAATCGTGGTCAATAAGGTGGGATCATCCGTCAACACCGTCTGACTGCCCACTAAGATTCCTTGATAGTCCCCACGTTCTTGATGGACCTTTTGCCAAACCGCTGAACCAGTGATCGCACTGCGGGTCTGCGCATCATGAGCGATCCGACCATCTAAAGTGATCGCTTGCTTCAATGCCACGTAAGGTCGCTGATGCTGATGGTAAAAATTATAGTGTGGATTCAAACGGCGCACTTCTGTTTCTTCGATACCCACCAACACGTCGATGCCCTGATTTTCTAAAAAGCGCATGCCTTGTCCAGCCACGATCGGGTTAGGGTCTAACTGGCCGACGACTACTTTTTTGATGCCGCTGTCGATGATCAGCTGGGTGCAAGGCGGCTGTTTTCCTTGATGGTTGCAAGGTTCTAACGTCACGTATAAAGTCGAATTGATTAGGTCTTCGGAGGAATGGCATTGTTCGATGGCGTTTCGTTCCGCATGGGGCTGCCCATAGACTAAGTGAGCCCCTTTGGCAATGACCCGTTGCTCTTTGACGATCACAGCGCCCACTAGCGGATTGGTAAAGGTTTGGTAACGCCCTTTTTTGGCTTCTGCGATCGCCAAACGCATGTATTCGTTATGCATCTTCCTTCCTCCTTTCAATAAAAAAATGCCTCGTGAGAATCTCACGAGGCATAGACAAACAAGACCGGCAAAAAATCAATTTTAGACGCACTGCGCCCCTTGAAATTTTGTGGTTTTTCTTCTCCCATCCAGACTTTCACTGTCGGTGCCAGATTCACACTGGCTCCACCGCATAGCTATGCGGGTCACGGACTTCAAGCATTGTACTTGTCACCGTCGGTCGGGAATTACACCCTGCCCCGAAGAATACTATTCAATTCATGTGCATTTTAGCCCGACCATTTTTGTTTGTCAATAGGCCTGATTACAAGCCAATAGGAATTCCTCTTGGCTTTTTCTTTTGGCAATCCCAAAGCAGCGACAGCAGAAATCCCTTGTCGTTCCACCATTTCCCTAAGCTGCAGCAAGGCGATTTTGCCTGTAAAAAAACACGAGAAAACCTAGGTTAAATATTTTTTCTCGAACGAAGCCATTTATCGAACTCCGTCACGAGTAAGACGACCATCCCAGAAGCTGCTGAGATGACCCAGCCGATCAAGGACATGTCCTCCGTATGAAAGGCGCTTTGCATAAATGGAACATAGGTCAATAACAGTTGCAGAACCAGCATCACACCAATGATCAAGAACGCTTTTGGATTGGTGAAGGAAGCTTTAGAAAACGCTGGTGCACTGGTACGGATGTTGAACAAATAGAAAATCTTACTCAAGACCACGATATTGACCATCATGGTACTGGCAACGGCTTCGCTGACGCCTTGCAGCAAGAGCCAGTCATGGGCGATCAAACTGATGACTGCCATCAAAATCGATACATACGCCATCTGCCAAATATCGTGGCGATTCAACAATTTATTGCCTGTCTTTCGCGGTTTGCGGTTCATGATCCCAGACTCTGCTGGTTCAAAGATAAACGCAAACTGGATCGTAATAGCAGAAACCATGTTGATCCACAGCAGTTGTGTCGCCTGCAGCGGCAATTCTTTTTGCATCATGATCGTAAAGGCAATGATCAGCCCTTCGGCAAAAGATGTCGGCAACAGAAACAGAATGCTCTTTTTGATGTTGTCATAGATCCTGCGTCCTTCGCGAATCGCTAAGGACATGGTACCGAAATTGTCATCGGTCAAGATCATATCAGCAGAGTCTTTGGCTACATCCGTGCCGCTGATCCCCATCGCTACACCAATATCCGCCCGCTTCAACGCAGGGGCATCGTTGACCCCGTCCCCTGTCATCGCCGTGACTTTGCCTTTGGCTTGTAGCGCTCTGATAATGTCCAATTTATTTTTCGGCGTGGTTCGTGCAAAGACTTGATTCGTCAAGGCAGCATCTTGAAATTCAGCTTCACTCATCTGATCCAACTCGGC
Source organism: Enterococcus sp. OL5 (assembly GCF_006491895.1). Taxonomy (NCBI): domain Bacteria; kingdom Bacillati; phylum Bacillota; class Bacilli; order Lactobacillales; family Enterococcaceae; genus Enterococcus; species Enterococcus sp. OL5. Next base: position 71,086 of record NZ_VHIL01000012.1, on the reverse strand, counting down.
CCCAGTCACGACGTGAATCTCATCCGCTAAGCCAAGTTTTTCCCCAATCGCTTTGGCGGTCAGAGGGTGATCCCCAGTGATCATTTTCACTTGAACACCGGCTTGGTTCATTTCCTTCAGGGAGGCAATCACTTCTTCTCGCGGCGGATCGATGATCCCGGCGATCCCTAGTAATTGCAGCCCTTGCTCAAAAATCGTTTCATCAATGTGATCAATCGAAACTTTCTGATAGCCCACCGCTACCACTCGTTTGCCTTCTGCCGACAAGCGGCGGACATGGCCTGTCCAATAGGCTTCATCAAAAGGTGCCGCTTGTTTTTGCACCATTTCAAACAATTTATCTGGGGAGCCTTTAACAAATAACAAGCGTTCCCCCGCAGGGTTTGCCACTAGTTTCGCCATGTAGCGGTTGTCCGAATCAAAGGGTAGCATATCCAGTTCTTGGTAAGCGGGTGCTTGCGGATAGGCAAATTGCTTATGATACAGCGTCAAAAAGGAGCCGTCTGTTGGTTCCCCATTGATCGTCCAGTGATTTCCTTCTGGGACCAGTACCGTATCGTTGGCTTCGTAGCCAGCTTCCAAAAACAACTGCAAGATGTCTTGCGTGCGAACGTCCTCCTGCTTTGGACGAATCACGCCCACCGGCGCATAGCCGTCACCCGTCACTTCATATTCCTGCTCAGCCAATACGATGTCTTTGACCGTCATTTCATTTTTGGTCAGGGTACCGGTCTTATCCGTCGCGATCACATCCACTGAGCCTAGCGTTTCAACCGCCGGCAGTGTTTTGATGATGGTGTGCTTGTTTTTTGCCATGTCGCTGACACCCATCGCCAAAACCACCGATGTCGTTGCTGGCAATCCTTCTGGGATCGAGCCGACGATCATGGTGACGACGGCTAAGGACAAGACAGAGATCGCGTAGGTTTGCTGGAACAAACTGACGATAAACAACAAGACCGCCACGCCCATGATCACATAGGTGATGCCTTTCCCCAGCCCATCGATTTCTTTCATCAACGGCGTTTTTCGTTCTTCCGTTTGATTGACTTCTGTGGAGATTTTCCCGATCTCAGTCGTGGCGCCGGTAGCGATCACGATCCCTTTCCCGCTTCCTGACGTCACGGAAGTCGAAGCAAACGCCAAATTCCGTTGTTCCGCTAATGGAGTTGCTTCATCCATTAAGGCATCTGTTATTTTTTCCACCGAATCGGCTTCACCAGTCAAGGCGGATTCTTGGATACGCAAGTTGTCGGCTTCGATGATCCGCAGATCTGCGGGCACATTGTCACCAGCTTCTAGGAATACGACATCCCCTGGAACGACTTCGGCAGCTGGAATATCTTGCCGAATCCCATTCCGATAGACCGTGGCTTCTGCTGATAGCATCTCTTTGATTCGTTCTAACGCATCGGAAGCATTGGCTTCTTGGTAATAACCGATCAACGCATTGACCAGTACGACGATGCCAATGATCACGGCATCAGAGAAATGCCCCATCAGCAGCGTTAAGATGGCGGAGAAAATCAAAATGTAGATGATCGTGTTATGGAATTGCCGCAGCAGCAACCGCCACTTGGCGGTTTTTTTGACCGCTAATTGATTCAATCCGTAGGTTTCTAACCGCTCGGTTACTTGTGCCTCAGTCAATCCTTGATCGATAGAGGGCACCTGATACTGTTCGATTGTTTCTGACACTGATAATTGAAACTCTTTTTTATTCATTTATTCTTCTTCCTTTTCTTTTTCATTGATGGATAACACAAATAAGCCCCTTATTTAGAAACTGCTCCTAAATAACGCGCTGTTGTTGGTCTCCTATTCAATTAAAAAGTAAGGTAAGTCAAAATAGTGTTTCTGCTCACCGTCACTCGAGTCGCTTGACATTCGTTTACCACCCCCTCTAAAGTTAGCAATAAGCGTAACAAACTATTTTTTCAAAGTCAAGAGTCATCGCTTTCAAAAATGAAAAGTGACTGGCTTCTTCACAAAAAAAGCCGCACGACAACGATTTATTGCCGTGCAGCTTCCTTCAGTACATTCTCTTCAAGCCCAAAGGCACGCCTTAAAGCTGATCCAGTGCCTCGCTGATCGGTGTTTCTCCTGCTTGGACTTTGATGACTTTTTGATAAGTTGCTGGACGCTCCAGCATTTCACCCAACAAGACGGCGACATCCTCGATCGGGATCGCACCAGAGGTCGTTTCACTGATCTCAATCAAACTAGATCCTGGAGTTTCTTTCAACGCACCCGGCTGCAAAATCGTATAGTCTAGTGCGGTATTGTCGATCAGCCAGCGATCAGAGAAAAATTTGGCGATCGTGTAATCCATCAATGACGCCATGCCTTCTCTTTGCCACTGTTCAGGTTCTAAGGCATAAGCTGAGCTAAGGTGGATGTAGCGCTTGATTCCTTTTGATTCAGCGGCTTGCATCACTTTGACCGCACCATACAGATCAGATTGCAGCAAGTCTTTGCCTCGGGAACCCGCCACGAAGTATACCGCTTCCGCATCTGCGAATTTGGCCGCCATCTCTTCCGGTTCCGTGTGTAAATCAAAGAACACGGGCTTGATATTCTCCGTTTCTGTGATTTTCTCACTGCTGCGCGCACCAGCATAAACGATGTGTCCTTGTTTTTCTAGAAAGGCGATCAATTTTTGGCCCACCCGTCCGGTAGCACCAACGACAAAAATTTTCATTTTCTTTACTCCTCTCGATTCTTTTTCCAACTCTTTCTAGTATCATCGTAGGACAAAAACCTAGATCCAACAACTATTCTGTTTCTAAACGAAGGAGAAAAAGGCACAGCACAAACCAATTCTTGCTATTTTTCCCCATAGAAACCCATGTTTTAAAAAAAACACCCAAAAAAATGAAAAAATTTTCTCAAACGATTGACAAAGCCTTGACTCTTTTGTAGACTAGGTAGCAATAATTTAAATATTTAGAAAATTCCAAATAAAGAAAAGGGCGGTGGCGTATATGACCTGCACCAATGATAGCAAACGAATTATTTTATTATTATAGACGGGACTGTTTGATTTATACATTCAAAGAGTCCCTATTCACATTGCATCCAAAAAGAAGATCAACTTCTTGAGATGGAGTGTTTTTTTATACCCATTTTCAAGGAAGCGGCCTTTTGCAAACTGACACATTGATGTCAGATAGACCCGAAACGCTCGTTGAACAACTGCTGTCGATTCCCCACAGTTATGCACTGCACTTATTCTAAAGACCCCTTCTGTTTGAACACTTGATTGGTCATGCAGAAAAAGGAAGGATGATTTTTTCTTATGAAAACCGTCAACACGATCGCTGCTTTTGTAAACAAGTATTTGATCTATATCATGATTTTATTGATGATCGTCTCTTATTTTTTCCCGCAACCCTTCTTATGGATTCCGTCTCGTACAACGATTCTTTTGAGCATCATCATGTTTTGTATGGGGATGACTTTAAACGTTGCTGCGTTTAAAATGGTCGTCTTACAGCCTAAAGCATTCATCTTAGGAGTGCTTTTCCAGTTCACCATCAGTCCTTTGGTGGCTTACGGCTTAGCGCAGCTGTTTGGTCTTTCTTCCGGTTTGATCATCGGGTTTGTCCTACTAGGTTGCGTTTCTGGTGGAACCGCCAGCAATGTCATGACCTTTATCGGCAAAGGCGATGTCGCCCTCACCGTTTCCATGACCACGGTATCGACCTTGTTAGCGACCGTCGTTACCCCCTTTTTGGTTTACATCTTGGCTGGTCAGTATACTGAGATCTCCTTCTGGGAAATGCTCTTGTCTGTCTTGCAGATGGTGCTTTTGCCGATCATTTTAGGGGTGATCGTCCACAAACTCATTGCCAAGCACATCGAGCGATTTCTGCAATCATTTGTGTTGATTTCTTCCGTTAGTATCTTATTGATCGTTGCCGGAACTGTCGCTCGCAACGGTGCCGTGATCGTCCAATCTGGCTTGATCGTGATTTTCTTAGTCTTGCTCCATAACTTGATCGGCTACGGCGCAGGCTATGGTCTGAGCCGTGTGATGGGCGTCAGTGCCACCCAAGCCAAATCCATCATGTTTCAATTAGGGATGAAAAATACCGGCCTAGCGATCTCGTTAGCCAATGCCCACTTTGCCGCCATTGCTGCAGCCGTTACCCCTGCCGCAGTCGGCATGGTGATCCATCAAATTACCGGACCAATTTTAGCCAATCTCGTGGCCAAGAAAGAAGGAAAACAGTATGAGTCAAAGTATCTTTTTGCCAAACTACACAATCGGGGCGGACGCCTACGAAAAAGTAAATGACATCGTAAAACCATACGGCACCAATGCCGTGATCATCGGCGGAAAAACCGCCCTTGAAAAAGCCGAAGACAAGATCAAAGCCGGTTTAACGTCAGCAGTCCAAGTGACGGATACCTTGTGGTACGGCGGCAACTCGACCTATGAAAACGTCGATCAGCTGTTAGCCAATCCAAGTGTCCAAGCCGCCGATGTTCTATTCGCCGTTGGTGGCGGCCGCGTTTGCGATACCGTCAAAGTGGTTGGAGAAAAAGCTGGCAAACCAGTCTTCACCTTCCCGACGATCGGCTCCAACTGCTCGCCAGTCACCGCGGTCTGTGTCATCTATAAAGAAAACGGCGAGATGCAAGGGCTGTTTTTCCCTTCGCAACCACCGACCCATGCCTTTATCGACAGTGAGATCATCGCCCAGGCCCCCGATAAGTACTTATGGGCAGGAATCGGTGATGCCCTCTCCAAAGAGATCGAATCGACGTTTTCAGCTCGGGGCGATGAGTTAGACTATACCGATGGGTTAGGCATCCAAATCGGCAAAATGTGCACGGAACGCTTATTGCAATACGGCACACAAGCCTTGAAAGACAGTGCCGCCAATCAGCCATCTTATGCCATTGAGCAAGTCGTCTTGGACATCATCGTGACTACCGGCTTAGTTTCCGTCTTAGTCATCAATGATTACAACTCCGCCCTTGCCCATTCCTTTTACTACGGAACGACCGTTTTGGAAAAAATGGAAGACTATTTACACGGCGCATCCGTTAGTTACGGCGTTTTGGCCTTGTTGCAGCTCGATCAGCAAGAAGCCCTCTTCCAGCGCATCTACGCCTTTATGAAGGAAAACAAACTGCCGGTTTGCTTAGCTGATATGGGCCTTAACGACACCAGCGACCTTGAGGCAATCTTAGACAAAGCAATGACCACCAATGACATCGTCCATGTGCCTTATGAGATCACGCGAGAAATGTTCAAACAAGCAATCCTAGACGTGGAAGCCTATCATGCCAAACAAAACCAAGCAGCATTGGCAGCTGCGAATTAAATGAACCCCTCCAGCAATTCGTTGCTGGAGGGGTTTTGTATGGCCTTTTTTCTCTTACGTTTGATTGCAGTCGGTTTGGATTTCATAAAAAATATTCATAGCAAGTTCATACGATACTACTCATTATCTAGGTCTTTAGAAAATATTAAAAAGCACAATCAGCCTATGATACGACTGAGAGACTGCTTACCTCCCTAATTATCTACTTGTGAATAAAAGCGCATGGAAAAGCAATCCTTGTTATACTTATAAATAACACGAAGTCCATAGTAAAAAGGAGGAATCCTCATGACCCGTTACAAACGATTTCGCTTTGTTCATTTAGGCTCTTTTTTGGTGTTGGGCTTACTCCTCACTGGCTGCAGTGCGGATACGGCACCAATTGAAGAACAACCGACTACTGACACGGTCACTCCTTTTGAACCAGCGGTTTCCTATGAAACTTTTCCATTGCCGCAACCGATCTTAGATGGGGAAACCAGTGTGGCGGAAGCTCTCTTCAATCGGCGCTCGCAACGGGATTTTCAAGACACCGAGCTAACACAAGAACAGCTGGCACAGCTTTTATGGGCCGCTGCCGGTGTCACTACAGAAGATGGTCGCCGGACAGCGCCTTCGGCTGGTGCCTTGTATCCCTTAGACCTCTATGTCGTGGTTACACAGGTAACGGGGCTTGAGCCAGGGCTTTATCTGTATCAACCTGAGCAACATGCCTTAGAAAAAATCCTTGCTGGTGATTTTCGGACCGTATTGGCGGAAGGTTCGTTGGATCAGCAAGCGATCCAACAGGCACCTGCCACATTGCTTTATACAGTGGTTTATGAACGACTGATTGAGCGCTATGGGGACCGAGGAATCGAACGCTATGCCTATATCGAAGTCGGTCATTCCGCCCAAAACGTCCTTTTACAAGCCCAAGCGTTAGGCTTAGGCGCTGTGCCGATCGCGCCTTCACGGATCATGAACTCAAAGAATTATTACAACTGCCGACGGAAAATGAACCCCGCTATTTGATTCCAGTGGGGGTTATTGAGTAGCGCTACTGAATAACAGAGCCCATTTTCGTAGGATTGTCAGTCTTTCATTAGAAAACGGCAACTGGCAAGGTTGATTTTCCCAGCAAAACCAGTAGAATCGAAAAACCACCTGCAAAAACAGCAGGTGGTTTTTCGATGGACTTACAGTTTGTATGCTCGGACTTCTTCTGGTATTTCTTCTAGCGGTAGCTCTTTTACTACCGCTTCGGTACCTGCTGCCATCGCTGTATCGTAGTACCAGCATTTGTATTTGATCGTATTCATCGTTTCTTGCAAGGCTGCCATTTGCTTGGTGACTTCTTCCAAACGTTCATGAAACAGCTGCTGCCGTTTCTGCAAAGACGCATCGCCTTCTTCGCCCCAATCCAAGAAAATCTTGATGTCTTTGATGGGCATGCCGGTATTCTTCAAACAATCGATCACTCTGATCGTCGCCACTTCTTTTTCTGAAAACACCCGAATGCCGCCATTGCTACGGGCCATATTGGGAAACATTCCTTCTCGATCGTAGTAACGTAGTGTCGAGATAGGGATGTTAGTCGTTTTTGATACTTCACCAATCGAGTAACTCACTTGCATCGCTCCTAAAAAAAATTTTGTTTATCGCTTGACCTAAACCTAACTTCAGGTTCTACAATAAAAATACACCGCAAGCACTGTACTGTCAATCACCCGTCATCTCGCAGGTTTGGGTTTGGCAGTAGCAGGATTCGATGAAAAAATCATTCACTGGAGGAAAGACAAATGACAGAAATCAAAGAAAAAGTTATCGTAATTATGGGAGCCTCTTCAGGAATTGGGGAAGCAACCGCCGTTAAGCTAGCCGAACAAGGGGCAAAAGTAGTAATCGCCGCCCGCCGCGAAGAGCGCATTAAAGCACTGGCTGAAAAACTAGGAGAAAATGTTTTGTATCAAACAGCCGATGTCACGAATCGCGAACAAGTCCAACAAGTCATTGATTTAGCCATGACCTCCTTTGGTCGAATTGATGTCCTTTTCAATAATGCTGGCATCATGCCTCAAGGAAACTTGGCAGAGTTGAACTATGACAGCTGGCAAAAAATGCTGGATATCAATATCATGGGGGTATTGAACGGGATCGGCGCTGTGCTGCCCATCATGCAAAAACAACAAGACGGCTTAATCATCGCCACTGACTCAGTTGCTGGACATGTCATTTACCCGGGATCTGCTGTGTACAACGGGACAAAGTTTGCGGTTCGTGCAATCATGGAAGGCTTGCGCCAAGAAGAACGTGAACATGGCATTCGCTCCACCATCGTCTCTCCGGGAATGGTCTCCACGGAATTGTTTGAAACCGTAGGTAATGCTCAACTAGAAGCAGCCTTGAAAGAAACCTCTCGCGTAGAAGGCAACAGCCTAACGCCAGAAGATGTAGCAAATGCAGTGGTTTATGCCATTCAACAGCCCAAACATGTGGCGATCAGCGAAGTCTTGCTGCGCCCAGCAAAACAAACCGTTTAAGCTATTTCTACTAGCCCGCGAAACCTGCTATCCGCCTGAGGCGATCGCAGGTTTTTTTGTCGTCAAATCCCGCCGTTCCCCTAGGAAAAATTACTTGTTTTTCTTGTAACACCCACTTGTCCGAGTAATGTAAACCAATCGTTGCTTTATGTAAACGACTAGGTTCTGTTACTACGGGGGAAATTTTTTTATACTTAGTACAAAGCTTCCGTATAAAACGACCAATCAGAAACGAACCTACCGTATTTCTCTTATTTATGAATAGCCGAGCATGATTGATATCCCGCCTTCACCGTTGACTTGCAAGTATTATTAGCTGTCCTCTTTTAGTACTTGCTTTTTATATAAGAATGGAGTGAGTGTATGAATGTGAAACAGCTGCTCGTCATTGCCGAGCAACGAAGAAACATCACGAATCAGAAATTGACCTATGCAGAAAACTTCTTGGCGGCCGGCTACTCCGCTGCCGAATTGCTGGCAGACGAAACCTTTCTTGAATTAGAGCGAAGGGAAACCCAACTGATTGCAGAACGCAACGCTATCTTTTACGAAGAAGTCACCCAAAATTAATCCCCCATTCCCCGATCCAATTCCGGGTGACAAAAAGCGAAGGCCCAGTTGGGCCTTCGCTTTTTCTGTAAAAAAATGAATTTTCGATTATCTTAATTAATTCCTTCACCATTTGATTGAATCACTTTTTTGTACCAATAAAAGGACTTTTTCTTATAGCGAGCCAACGAGCCAGTCCCATTGTCGTGCTTGTCTACATAAATAAACCCATAGCGTTTTGCCATTTGTCCAGTTCCTGCTGAAACAAGGTCGATGGGCCCCCAAGAAGTATATCCGATAAGATCGACGCCATCTGCAATAGCATCAGCCATTGCCTTAATATGTCTTCGTAAATAGTCGATACGATAATCATCCTCGACTGTATATTCACCATTTTTTTCAATGAGGGTATCTATTGCACCTAACCCATTTTCGACCACCATCAAGGGAATTTCATAGCGTTCATAAATTTGATTTAACGCGATGCGCAATCCTAATGGATCGATTTCCCAGCCCCATTCACTCGCTGTAAGATGCGGATTTTTAACTCCATTGAAAAAATTCCCCGTTTGCTTTTCGGCTTGATCATTTACTTTAGTCACAGTAGAAGATTGGTAGTAAGAAAACGTATAGAAATCAACAGTGCCCTCTTTCAGTACTTCTAAATCTCCTGCTTCGATAGTAAGATCGATCCCTCTATCTTGCCAAAACTTTTTAGCAAAATATGGATAGCGACCTTTCACTTGAACATCACCACAGTAAAAATTACTGATATTAGTCATCTCTTGTGCGAAACGAATATCCTCTGGATGAGAAGACAACGGATAAATCATTCGATAGGCAATCATACAGCCCATGTGCAAATTTTTGTGTAGACTTTTTGCGTACTTGATCACTCGGGCACTTGCAACGAATTGGTGGTGGAGCGCCTGAAACCGCTGCTTGCTGTTATCGATATTTTTAGTATTCAAAAAATCATCAATATCCTTTGGATACATTCCTCCTCCTAAATACGTACCCACCCCTACATCTCTGGATAAAATATTGATTTCATTGAACGTCAGCCAATATCTCACATCATCTTGATAGCGATCAATGACCGTCTTGGCGAATCTTTCATACGCTTCAATCATTTCTCTGCTTTCCCAGCCATTAAACTGCTTTGTCATTTCTATCGGTGATTCATAATGAGACAATGAGACCATCGGCTCTATCTCGTATTTCTTTAATTCTGCGATCAAATCGTCGTAAAACTTTAACCCTTCTTCATTTGGTACTTTCTCTAAACCGGTCGGAAAAATACGAGTCCATGCGATAGAAAAGCGATACAGCTTAAATCCCATCTCTGCAAATAAAGCAATATCCTCTTTGTATCGATGAAAATGATCAATCGCCTCATGACTTGGATAAAAAGCACCTTCTTCAATTTCTGTGGTGATTCGCCGAGGCGTTTTCACATCGCCTCCCAGAAGCAGATCACTAATTGACATTCCTTTGCCGTTCGCTTGATACGCTCCTTCTAATTGATTAGCAGCTGTCGCCCCACCCCAATAAAATCCATCTGGAAATTTTGCTTTCATTTTTTCCCCTTCTTTCTTCTAAATAATTGTTACTAATTTATTCGAGTAATCAATCAATTCATCGTGCTCAAAAAATACCGGTTCATTCTGATTGTTCATAAAAATCAAAACAGAAGTTGGATCGTAGCCTTTAGACTTGATAAAATCAATATCAACACGGGCTAGCAAATCACCCGCCTTTACTCGCTGACCTTCCTCAATAAAAAGTTCAAATCCCTCTCCATCCAGTTTCACTGTATCTAATCCAATATGCAGTAACATTTCTAATCCATTATCATGCCGCAACCCGATGGCATGTTTTGTTGGAAAGACAGTTGTTATCGTGCCTTCAATCGGTGAATGGAATTCTCCCGACACAGGATCGATCGCTAGCCCTGGACCCATTTGTTCGGTGGCAAAAACCTCATCAGCTACTTCACTCAACGGCAAAACGCTGCCGCGGACAAAGCCTTGAATCAATGCTTCTTCAGCCGCTGTCCGTTTTTCTAAAACAATCGGTGAAGGCTTCTCCAACTTTTTCATATCTTCTTCAATACTCTCTTCAAAACCAAAAATGACTGTCAAAACAAATGATATCGAAAAAGCTAACGCCAATGTTATGGCTGCTTTTACAATATTAGAGGCATCCTCTCCGAAAAATACCGGCAAGGTCAAAAGCCCTGGCGATCCGAATGAATAGCGGACTAGTCCGCTGATACCCGCATAAAAACCAGCAATTCCACCTGAGATCATCACATAAATCAGTGGTTTTTTCAGTTTCAAGTTAACCCCGTACAGCGCAGGTTCCGTGATACCAGACAGCGCCGTGATGCCGCTGGAAAAAGCAATTTGTTTCATCTGTTTGTCTTTGGTTTTAACAAATACCCCAAAGGCGGCACCCGCTTGCGAAATGTTGCTTGCTAACATACCTGGTCCTTGGACGATTTCAAAGCCTACGGTTGAAAAGGAGACTTGCGCAATCGGAGTCAAAGTCGTGTGCATACCAACCATTACTAATAAAGGCGTGAAGATGCCCATCAGTGTCGGCACGAGCCATGGAACAGTCACTCGCAGATAATCCACAACAAAGAACAATCCATCTCCAAAAATCGCGCCGATGGGTCCTAAGATCATCAGTGCGAGCGGAGCCATGATGATCACGATAAAAAGCGGCTTCAACATGGTTTTTAAAACACTTGGAATGATCTTTTCAGATAAACGATCAACATAACTCATAACCCAGACGATCAAGATGATTGGGATAACCGTTCCTGAATAAGCGGCTTCACGTATCGGAAGCCCAAACAGCTGCATAGAAACATCCGAGGCAACCAGACTCTGAAATGTTGGATGTAATAAGACACCTGTGATCCCCAATGCTAAATAAAGATTGGTTTTAAATTGCCGTGCCGCACTGGCCGCAATTAAAAAAGGCAAAAAGTAAAAGGCGGCGTCTCCAATCATATTGATGATTTGATAATTTAAACTTTCTCTACTCAATCCCAAAAGGACCAGTAAAGCTAAAACCGCCCGAATTAAACCAAATCCGATCAATGCTGTAATGATTGGCGCCATTACACCAACAATGTTTTCGACGATTCGTTTCACAAGTCCGTTTTTAGGTGTATCTGCAGCTTCATCACTGTTTTTTTCCGTGATTTTATACTGATTGATTACAGTCGAATAGTAATTTCCTACTTCTCCGCCAATCACAAATTGTACTTCATCTCCAGTCAATTTGGTCCCTAGTACTCCTGGAATTTCCTTCGCCTGTGCTTGATTGAATTGCGTGGTATCTTTTAACTGGAAGCGAAGGCGAGTTGCACAATGATAGACCGCGTTAATATTTTTCTCTCCACCGATCGATTGAATGATTTTGTCTACTGATTCTTTCTTTTTATCAACCATTTGGTTCACTCCTCATTTTGTGATAGTAATAGTCTATTAATATGAATAGCTAAATATGCAATTTCTTCTTCAGTGATTGGTTTCTCATAGATTTCTTCTAAAGTCCGTTTTATTCGCTGACTATAGGCCATCGGTTCTTGATACAGCGTAGAGACTGTCTTTATTAAAACTGCATCATTGTTTAACATCGTGTTCGTTAAATAGCGTTCTGCAAAAAATTTGGCATGTGTAACCAGACGCTCATAGTGCAGACTGTGGCTATCCAATTTTTTCTTCACCAACATTTGTACAGACTTTAAAATATTTGTCACGATTTTTGTGATTTGGATAGCATTGGCATGAATTGCTGAGCGACTATTTCCGTTAATGATATGGAAAGTAATGTTCGCTGCTTCTTGTTCATTCAAAGAAACACCAAGTGCTTTTTCAATAATGGCAACACCTTTTTGAGCAGCCTGAAATTCTTCAGGATAAAATCGTTTGAACTCCCAATACATTGAAGAAGTCATAATGACATTGTCTCTGATCCTCTCGACAGTAAAATAAATATGATCGGTCAGTGAAAAGAGTGTATTAGCAGATAACTCCGTATCTAGATATTTCTCCGCTTCTTGGATGACTTCATACGCTAGCTCGATATACTTTACAGGTACATTGTTCATAAAAGTGATCAAGGACTCCATTCGATTATCTTCAATCGGAAGATAAAATTTAGAGATTTTCTCTTCCGAAATCAATTGACCTTTCTTTTGCTGATAACCGATACCCTTGCCAAAAGCAATAACATCTTTGTTGTCTTTCTCAACAATAATAACGTTTACATTCAAAACCTTCTTAATCAAATACATGTATTCTTCTCCTTCCTCCTTTCTGAGCGTAAAAAAAGGCATAATAAAATCAAATCTGCGAACCTTCGCAAAATTGATTTTATTATGCCTTGCCTGCCGTACAGTCACATACACATAAAAAAAATCACTATTTATTTCTTAAATTAATCATAGCATCCAAAAAAAGAAAACGCAATCATTTTTTTATGTACAAAAAACCGCAAAATAGGTATTTCCCTTCTTTTGCGGTCAGCTTCGAATCTTACATCTAGATGACAAACAGACTCTTTCAAACAAAACTAAGTCGTAACACTGTCAAAAATCCCGCTATTTCTTCACGATCAGCTGAACGGCTTGATCGATTTTCTGCTTTTGGGTTTCCGTGTCGCTGTCTGGATTTTCCAAACAATTTTTCAAATTCTCAGCGACAATGATCCCCATAATACGGTTGACGCTGGAACTGACGGCGGACAATTGCGTGATGACATCGACGCATTCTTTCTCGTCTTCGATCATTTTTTGAATCCCCCGCAACTGGCCTTCGGTTCGTTTTAACCGATTCAAAATATCTTTGTTGCATGCGGTCATCGTTTGATTTCTCCTCTCCATGCTGACATGCCGCCGAGGACATTGGTCACTTGAAACCCTTGCTGGTTCAAAAACTCAGACGCCATTTGCGAACGAGCCCCTGAATGACAGATGACATAGTAATTTTTATCCTTCTTTAAGTTGCTGATTTGTTCCGTAAGCTCGCTCAACGGTAGGTTTTGTGCTGTTTTGATGTGTCCTTGTGCAAACTCATCAACTTCTCTGACATCAAGGATCTCAAGCGCCTCACGTTTTTCTTTTTGGGTAAATTCCTCCATAGATATGGCTTTAATCATGAATAATCATCTCCGGCTTAATAGTATTATACAACGAAAAGGCACCATCGAGGTTTTGACAATTGATGCCCGCTTGTTTTAAGATGCGTTCGGCAATGTAGCTTCTCAATCCGCTATGACACGTAACAACATACGAAACACTTGGATCCAATTCAGACAACCGATCTCTCAATTCATCTAACGGAATGTGGAGCGCCTCTTGAAAACGCCCATTATTGGCTAATTCCATCTCTGAACGAACATCCAACAACTGCTTACCGTTTTCTAAGGCCTCCGTCAATTCGTGCCATTGGATATTCTCACTGATTCCTTCTGCCAGATTGATCGCTGCATAGCCAATCATATTCACTGGATCTTTCGCTGAGCCAAAAGGCGGCGCGTAGGTGAATTCCAGTTCAGGCAAGTCAAAGATCGTTAAGCCGCCTTTGATCGCTGTTGCCAAAATATCGATCCGTTTATCGACCCCTTTGGCACCGATGCCTTGCGCACCATAGATGTTTCCAGTGTCAGCATCAAAAATCAGCTTCAAATAAATATCCGTCGCATCAGGATAATACCCAGCATGGTCTTTGCCTGAAAGATGAACCACCTGAGGATTTAGCCCCGCCAGTTTGGCACTGCGCTCACTCAACCCAGTGGACGCTGCGGCAAGATCGAATACGCGCACGATCGCCGTCCCAATACTGCCTTTGTTTTTGCGAGTCAGTCCTCCCAATACATCAGCCACTTGCCGACCTTGGCGATTGGCTGGTGACGCCAAGGAGATCAGCGTGTCTTCGTTAGTGATTTGTTGTTTCACAACGATGGCATCTCCCACCGCGTAAATGTCTTTCTTGCTGGTTTGGTATTGCTCATCTACCAGGATACCCCCCCGGTGTCCTAATTGGATACCAGCACGTTTCGCCAAATCCGTTTCTGGTTGGACACCCACCGAAAGAATCGTGATGTCTGAAGCCAGAACCGTTCCATCCTCCAGAACGATTTCTTGCCCTGCTTTTTCAAAAGCGGTCGCTGACTGCGAGGTCAAAACATTGACCCCTTGCTTGATCAATTCATTTTTGACATACACCGCCATTTCTTCATCCAAAGGTGGCAATACGTGGGGTGCTTTTTCCACGATCGTTACTTGTAGGCCTTTTTTATGTAAATTTTCAGCGACTTCTAACCCAATAAACCCAGCGCCAATGATCGTCGCTTTTTGAGGCTTTTTGTCTTCAAGATGTGTCATGATTTGGTCTAAGTCAGGAACATTGCGCAAAGAAAAGGCGTTGGTTGCTTCTTCTAGCCCTTTGATCGCTGGTACTAGCGGTTTTGCCCCCGGTGATAAAATCAACGCATCATAAGATTCCGTGAAGACCTGTTCGCCATGTTTGACCGTGACCGTTTTCTCCTCCGGATCGATCGCCAGCACTTCATGAAGAGGCCGCACATCTAGGTTAAACCGTTTTTTTAATGCCTCAGGTGTTTGGACCAATAAGGCGTCTCGCTCTTCGATCTCACCAGAAATGGCATACGGCAGTCCACAATTCGCAAAAGAGACAAAAGGACCTTTTTCAAAAATAATGATCTCCGCTACTTCTTTAAGCCGACGTAAGCGCGTTGCTGCAGACATTCCTCCTGCTACCCCACCGACAATAACTATTTTTTCCATCGTTACTTTCCTCCTTTGGTTGTTCCCCGCCATTGATTCATGCCACCGCGAACATTGACCACATCAAACCCCTTTTTATTTAGGATTTTGGCTGCTTGTTTGCTTCGCATCCCTGATTGGCAAATGACTGCCAGTTTCTTGTCACCTTTTTTAGTGAAGCCCGCAATCTTGTTTAACGGTACATTTTTGGCGTAGGCAATGTGCCCGCTACGGTACTCCGCCGGCGTGCGAACATCCAGAACCGTCCATTCTTTGGCTCCTTCTTTTTGTAAATCTGCTGTTGACATACTTGGTATGCGTTTAAATAATGAAAACATTTCTTGCTCCTTTCTTATACCCCTCGGGGTATATTAAACAAGATGTTTCCCTATTTGTCAACTAAGTGATTTTCTTTAAGAAAAGAAACTTGCTGTTGCGTTGCTCCCCACTCGATAAACTGTCATGTATCGGACATGTACCAATCAAGCAAGAGAAAAAACGAGCCACATATTTCCTTCCCCTTAGCCTCAGTGCTATAATAAACAAAATGATATGCAGCAAAAATAACATGCTTCAAGGTCACTTTGTCACAGACGTTTTTCACGACCTCAGAATGAAAACGATGCTCCTCTCAAAAAAACAGCAGATAAAAAACGACGCAAGCACCACTTTCCCTTGATTTATCAAGAAGCAAGCCCTGCTTTCTTGGAAACAACGCGGGTTTCGACTATGCTTAAGTCACATCAGCGAAAGGAAAAAAAGATGGAATTTGGCGAAAAAATCAAAGAAGTACGCACAAGAAATAACTTGACCCAAGAACAATTTGCTACTCAACTACACGTGACAAGACAAGCCGTTTCGAACTGGGAAAACAATCGCAATCTACCAGATTTAGAAATGTTGATTGCCATCGCCACGATTTTTCAACTCTCGCTTGATGAATTGATTTTAGGAGGAACTCAAGTGAACAAGATCACTGAAAAACTAATCAAAGACGGCAGCGAGACTCGACGCGCCAAACTCAATTTGATCACGACCTTGATCGGAACATTTTTACTACTATTCGGCTTTGCCTGCTTCTTCATCAAAGCAAGCTCCGTGGAATACATCGATCAATCCGGCATTTTACATGAAAATTTCTATCTAATCCCCGTAGGATTTTTGTTCCTATTGGCTAGTTTCGTAGTATTTGCGGGAACCGGGATCAATTATTTTCGAGCTGCTAGTAGAAAATGACGCAAAAAAACTCGATTCCAGATGATGGAATCGAGTTTTTTTCTCTGTTCACTATCTTCCTTCAAAGAATCGGAACAAACAAGCCACTGATTTTTTCTTTTGTTTTCGTCAAAAGGCTTCTGGCTTGCCATTCTTCTTTTTCTACTAATTTTGCATGAGCTAAGTCTTCCATAAATTGCTGATTTAACTCTGTGATTATTTTCGACGGCCCATAGATGAACATAGATAACTCATGGTTAAGGTAAAAACTACGAATATCAAAATTTGTTGACCCGATCGTTGCAGCAAACTCATCGACGATCATATATTTACAGTGAATAAAAGCAGTCTCATCATAGGTGTAGACTTCGACGCCGGCAGATAATAATTCATCAATAAACGAATTCGTGCCATGAAAAGAAATTCCTCGATCCCCTTTTCCCGGCACAATCAATTGCACGTTGATCCCACACCGTGCTGCTCTTCTAAGCGCACCTAAACTTTCTTCATCAGGAATAAAGTAAGGCATTGCGATCTTAATCGAATCCGTTGCCTTTCCAATGAGGTCATTAAAGGAATCCTTAATGATTCGCTCGCTATCATAGGGTCCACCGTAGATTACCTGAACGATTTCCGAACCGCTTTGAACGTCGGTCTTCAACGGAAAATACGTAGCTGTCTGTGTCAAAAAATGAGTGACCGTTTCTTCCGTTTCATCAAGAAAGAGCCAATCATAAATAAAGCACTCTTGTACTTCTAGAACAGCAGGTCCTTCTATCCGGATGTTTGTGTCTCGCCAATAAGAAAACTTACTGCCTCGCCCACTATATTCATTTCCAATATTCATGCCTCCTGTATGTGCAATCTCACCATCAATAACGACCATTTTACGGTGATTGCGCCAGTTCGCTTTATTACTTAGCCAAGGCGAGTTCAACAAATCATACGTGCGTACCTCTACCCCATTCTTTCGCATCAATAATAATAATTGATTAGGAAAGGCGATCGACCCCACGCTATCGTACATAAACCGAACTTCCACCCCTTGTTTGGCCTTTTCGACCAGAACATTTGTCAGCTCCTCCCCTGTTTCATCCCCTTTAACGATATAAAAAAACACATGCACATGATGCTTGGCTTTCTTGATATCTTCTAGCAAAGAAGCGAACGCCTCAGCGCCTTCATTTAATACAGTCAGATGATTATTGATTGTGGGATATTTGCCTGAAAGATGAAAAATCTCAGTGGAGAGATCATGTTTCCCATGAATGACCTCTGAATGTTCTTGCAAAATAGCCGAAACCGTTCGCTGCACTTCCCGTTCATTTTGTATCTGCTGTTTGGGCAACTTCCTTAATCGAGGTTCACGACCAATTAAATAATACAACATGACTCCTACAATCGGTAAAAACAATAAAGCTAAGATCCAAGCAATCTTCGAAGTTCCATCCCTTTGATCAAAAACCACTAAGTAGCCACAAAGAAGAATCGCCAAAATTTCAATGGCCTGCCAAGCATAAATCATCTGATTTAAAAAGAGAATTAATCCAACCGTCACAAGTATCAGTAAAAGCGTTAAAATTTTGTATTGCTGTAATTTGTTTTTGATCATCCTTCACTCCATCCAAATATGCGCTTATTAATAAACGCTAAAGTAAAAAGCCTCACTATATACTATGATTATATACGTTCTCGTTACGCAAATGTAACTCATTTCATCCCCTACTACTCATTTTTTACCTATTATTTATTAAGAAGAGACGATTTGTAGAAACGAAACGGTAAATGACAAGCGCCTATTCAAATCGGTGCACCAATTAAAACAAACCCTGTAAGCATCCCTCGACTTGTTGCAACAGCAATTTTCTTTACGCAATCGCCAAATTTGAATAAATCCCATCTTTCCATTACTATAAACGAAATCCGATCGTTTTTTTGCACGGTTATACTATCAAGGAGGTTGTTATGGCAATTCATGTGATGTGGTTTAGAAAGGATCTGCGCTTAGAGGACAACACGGCACTTACTGAGGCGCTTTTGTCTCTTCAAGCAAACGACCAATTGTTGTGTGTGTTTCATCTCAATGAAAAGCAGTTTCTCCCCGATGCACCAAGCCATGATTACTTTTTTAGCGCGGTTGCTCACTTTATCGAGGCTGCCAAAAAGCAAAATCTGACGATCCACCTCTTGACGGGAACGTTGACAGAAGCCTTTGATCAGTTGTTCGCTTGCTATCCAGAATGGAGCCAGCTTTACTTCAACTTTGATAACCGTGGATATGGTCGTAAACGCGACCTCTACATAAAAGAATTGGTCGAGAAAAAAGGCGTCACTGTCCATTCCTTTGAAGAACATCATCTACACCAACCAACGGAAGTCACCAAAGAGGACGGGACGTATTACAAAAAATTTACGCCCTATTATAAGAAATGGATCCAACTGCCCAAACCGGTGTATCAAAAGCAGGCCCTTGATTTTGAAAAAGCCGCTCATTTTAATGATGCACCTCACTTCAAAGCAGGGACAGCGCTGCTTGCTGAGGTGCTAAACAATAGAAAGACCGATTTTTCAACGATCGTTGGGGAAGACTATGCGCATAAACAATTGCAGGCCTTTGTGCAAAAGCGTTTGGCTGCCTATGAAAAAGACCGAGATCTCCCTTCAATCAAAGGAACCAGCCGCCTGTCCCCTTTCTTGTCTTTTGGACAAATCTCTATTCGGAAGGTTTGGGCCGCTTGCCAAGGAATGCCACCCAGCACTGGCAAAGCGACCTTTTTAAAAGAACTGGCTTGGCGAGATTTTTATCATATGATCTACTTCACTCATCCGGAGCAAAAAAACTATGAACTCATTGAGAAATATCGAAACATGGATTGGCAAAAGGATGAAGAGGCCTTTAACAAATGGCAAGCAGGACAAACCGGCTATCCGATTATTGATGCCGCGATGCGGCAGCTGAATCAAACCGGTTGGATGCATAACCGTCTACGGATGATCGTCGCTTCCTTTCTAACCAAAGATCTATTGATCGATTGGCGGCAAGGAGAAGCCTATTTTGCTCGACAATTGATCGACTACGACGCTGCCAGCAATATCGGCGGCTGGCAGTGGGCAGCTTCGACCGGCACCGATGCCGTTCCTTACTTTCGAATTTTCAACCCCATCACTCAGGGGAAAAAATTCGACAAAGAGGGGACGTTTATCAAACAATTTGTTCCCGAACTCGCCCAGTTGCCGCTAAAATTCATCCACGAACCTTACCTGATGACTGACGAAGAACAAGCCGACCTAAAGGTAGTTTTAGGCACCAACTATCCGTTGCCTATAGTTGATCACAACGAAGCCAGAAAAAGAGCCCTCGATTTGTATAGTAAAATCGAGCCGTAAGCAGCTGTCATGGCCTGCTCTCAAACATTTTCGGTAGAAAAAACCAGCAAAGACGGGCTCTTACAGAGCGTCTTTGCTGGTTTTTTATTAAACTGGTGCGCCGTTTTTCACCTTTCTATAGTGAAAAAACAAACGGCTCACCTCATCAAGTAGTCAGTTGTTGTGCGTACAAAAAAGGTCATACTACTTGCTATGTTTTTTTATTAAGGTCTTGTCGCCTGATTCCGCACTTATTTCTAGTCACTCTAAGCAACAATACCCTGACGATTTATAGATAGAACCCTTTATTAGCGGCGTTCCCCACTTTTCCACGACTGGCTAGTAACATTTCTCCTTGCAAAACTGTTCGTCTGATGAAAGGTCATCTATAGAACCATTCTGTTATAATAGCTCCATATTTGAGGATAAGGATGGTTTATATGAAAAAAATAATCGGATTCGTCTTAGTCGTACTTTTAGGGTTTGCCGGATACAAAGGCTATGAATATTATCAATCCACCTACTCAGGACAAACAGCTTACGCGTATGTCCCATCTGAGATTCCCCCTAAGGTAGAACATGAAAGTAAAAGTGGCATCGGCGACCAGTCGCCTTGGTATTCTTACGATTACACGTTAAACTTTGTAAAAGAAGATGGCAGCACACAAACACTCGAGGTTTCATTATCAGAAGATAACGCAAAACCCTTAACCCCAAATTCTTATGTAAAAGCGGTGATCAGTGAAAAGCGCACAATAAAAGGCCCGAATAGCGTTGAAAAAGATGCAATTCCCAAAAAGGTTCTAGAAAAATTAGAAAATCAGAACTAACGATTGCAGACTCACATCATTATGTGGGTCTTTTTTTTACATCCTTCCAAAACCAGCATTTTGAATCCCTTCTGTTATTTTCACGCTTGATGTCTTCTGCTCTGTTGCGATACGTTATACAAGGATACTGGACACATTATCTAGCAGAAAGCTGCTTGACTGATCCCTGTTTTCATTCCGTCATCAATGATAAGAGCAATTCAAGCGCCTTTTCCTTTCCCTACTTCGCAGATAATTGAAAAAGCAGCGAATCACCTATCCGTTGACTCGCTGCTTTTTAACTAACAAGTGATGGCTCACACCACAAAAGAATGATACTTAGAATAAGCAATTTGATCGACGATCGCAGAAACCTGATTGACGTCTAAATCGGCACCAATGGCGGTCACTTGATAAAATTGGTCATAATTGTTCCCTAATTGGGGGAGATTGGCATTGGAAATCAACAAGTCAAACGTCTCGTCCGGAGTATAGGGTAAAACAACAACATTTTGCTTGCCTTTTAGTTCATTTTTTAACAAGTAAATCGAAGCATCCGCCAAAAGACTAGAGCACATATTTAAGACCCCGATCCGTACCCGATATTCTTCTTTAGGCGATAACATATAAATTAAAAAGACTAGGCGTTTCTTGAGATAGTTGAGTTTCGTGGGCGTAAACAAGTTGGTCGGTGCAATAATGTGTTCCAGAATGTCTGAGATCACTTGATCCCGCAAGGAATTGTGAAACATTTTGTGGTAATAATTTAGCGTGACTCGATCGATGGAATAATTCACTCCATGAAAGTAATAAACTTGTGCGATTAAGGAAAAGACATTGGCTTTGATATCGATCGTCGTATGCGAGGCATCAAGACGATAAATGGACTGGATTGCTGCCATGACTTCATCGGTGATCTCAAAGACGGGATTTTTATTAGTGTACAGTCCTAAGCGAAGTTCCTCGTAAGGAATCCCGCCCACCGTAATGAGGAAGAGACAGATAAAGAATGGCACGATCTTCGCTTCATCTACTGAGCAGATACATTTTTTAGAAGCATAGATCTGTCGAATAAAGTGACAGAGGGGCATCTCTTGGCAACGCTCGATTTTGGTTTGTTCTTCCGGACTTAAACTTCCCAAGGTCGTGTGAGACGTGACTTTTTTCATAATCACATACAACCAGATCTTCAGCTGCTTTTGTTGGGCAATCGATAAGGTTATTTTTTTCGCTAACTCCGCAACCAGGTCATCGATCAAAACAGAATCGATCGTTGTTGCACCCATTTTGAAAAAATTATAGTAAAAATAAATGCGTTGTGTCATCGTTCCAACTAGTTTTTTGTTTCTGATCTTTAATTCAAAATGCTGCAACAACTGATTGCACTCAGCAATCAACCGATTGAGGGTCCCCACACTTATGTTTAATTCATCAGCCAAGACGAAGGCATCATAGCCTGCATGTTGAAACAAATAATGGATGATTTGATATTTAGCAGATTTTTTCAATAGCGTGTCGGTCAAATCATCCAGTGAGACACTATCGGTTACTTGCAGTTCCAACGTATAACGATTGATGATAAATGAGACCTTCTCATTTTTTAGTTGCCGTTGAAGGCTCTCTGATAATTTCGTCAAGGTCGGCATCGTAATATTTAATTCCCGACACGCATCACTTTTTTTGATATGACCGGTCGATAAATACAAAAATTCGAGCAAGATATACTCTAATTTTAAGTCCTTATCCAGTAAGTCTTCTTTATACATGACTGTTTTTCCTCCAGTGTAAATCTATATTCATTCAGAATAGTTACAACCAATTTACAGAAAAAGATAGCAGTACGTTACTTATGAAACAAACAAGCGCAGTAAAAACAGGCCCTTTCTACACATACTTTTCCTTCACTTACTCCCCAACAAACCATGACTGACAAACAAAAACCCTCGATGCAAGACGAATTTCCCTAAGAATTCCCTCACGACAACGTTCTAAGATTTCCTTTTCGTTTATGTAAAACGTTCTTCTCTAAAAAAATATATTTAGACCATAATAATTAATACTATCACAAGTCAGAAATGTCAATAAATGAAATTATCAAGCACTGTTTTTTTACTTTCTCTTAAAAAACGACACTATCAAGTGCTTACCCGTTCTTACAAACAAAAAAATCAAAGGCAGTCGATGCAACCGCCTTTGATTTTTCTATAAACCAATGTTCATTCAGTCTTGCAAAAAACGTTTCATAAAGGGACTTTTTATTCATTGAAAAAAGCAATGAAAGGGTTTCTAGCGATACCGTTTCTTAATGTGAAAAGCCATAGGTTTGATCGGATGAAACATGACGGCTTGGTCGCTTGTTCAAGCGCTCGATTCCTTCTTTCATGTCTTGCACCAGATCCATTGCCATTTGCATACTTAAATCTGCCCGGCAGACAAAGCGTTGGATATTGATATGTGATAGATTATCAGGTAATGGATAGGTAGGGACTTGCCAGCCTTTCATCGCAAATTCATCCGTCAAATCATACAGATTCCAAGAAATATCGGCATCTTCTTTTAATTTGTAGCAGACGATCGGCAACCGTGAACCATCATTATAAATATCGAAGTAACCCATGTTTTCAATCTCTTTTGCTAAATATTGGGCAACATCGCTGGTCTTTTTGTGGATCAAGCGGTAGCCTTCAAACCCATTGCGGATAAAGGTGTAATATTGTCCGATGATTTGGCTGGCGCTTCTTGAAAAGTTGATGGCCATCGTTGGCATTTCACCGCCAAGATAACTTACTTTAAAGACCAACTCTTCTGGTAAGAAATCTTTTTCTTTCCAAAGCACCCAACCGATACCAGGGTAGACTAACCCATATTTATGTCCAGACGTACTGATGGAACGAACGTTTTTCAAACGGAAATCCCATTCAAGTTCTGGTTCCATAAATGGCGTGTACAATCCCCCACTAGCCGCATCCACGTGGATGTAGACTTTGTAGTCGGTGTGTTTGTTGTATTCCTCTAATTTCTTGTCTAGTGCTTTGATATCATCGTATCGTCCAGTGTAAGTGATTCCTAAAATACCAACGACCCCGATCGTATATTCATCTAAATAGTCCGTGACCTTTTCAACATTAATGCTGCCATGTTCTTCATCGATAGGGATCGTTCGCATTTCAATGTCCCAGTAGACACAGAATTTTTCCCAAACGACTTGATAGGCAGAAGAAATCACTAAGTTTGGTTTTTGTTTATTGATATCTAAGCCAAGTTTTTTTGCCCGATTGCGCCAAGCAAATTTTAAGGCCAATCCACCTAACATACACGCTTCACTTGAGCCTACCGTTGATGTACCGATAAAATCGGACGCTTCTGGGGCATGCCATAAATCAGCGATCATATTGACACAGCGGTTTTCAATTTCTGCTGTCCGTGGGTACTCGGTTTTATCGATGGCGTTTTTATCAAGGGTTTCACTCATAATTTTGACTGCTTCTGGTTCCATGTAGGTTTGACAGAACGTCGCCAAATTTTGTCTTGAGACCCCTTCATCGATCAATTGATCTTTGACTAATTCATAGGCATCCCGCGGTACCAAGGACTCTTTTGGTAATTTGTACATAGGGATCGCTTGATCCATTGCCTCATTCCCATAGATAGGCTCCAAATATTGGGCTTCTTTTCGATTTTTTTTACTAAATAACATGCAGCTCTCCTCCTCATAGGTTGTGCTTTTTATTTTTTATCGCTTGCTTTTTCACCTACATATTTATAGATGACAAACGGTATCACGACAATAATCAGCCAACTGATGATCAAGATGGCTAAATAGGTTCCGCCCTTTCCGGTGCCGATATCGCTCGGTGGAAAGAAGGAAATAAAGAAAGAAAAAATAGAAACAAGCAAACCAACCATCGCAACACCAATTTTCACATTTTTCCCACCAGGAATATGATACGTTCTTGTTAAGTCGTCTTTTTCTTTGACTAATTTAATATAGGAAAGAAACAAGAGGACATAAGCCACCAGATAGATGCAGACCGTCAACGCCATCGCAACGAAGAAGGATAGATTGGCGCCTCCACCGCCTAATGTCAAGACAACCGCCCAAATGGAAACAATGATGCCTTGTACCAAAACGATATTGATTGGGACATTGTGTTGATTGACTTTGGCCATTTGTTTTGGCAGCAAGCCATTTTCAGCTGCTTCAAGCATCGCAGTCGATGGGCCGACCACCCAAGCAGCAATTTCTGCAATGACACCTAAACAGATGACCACGGCAATCAAACGAACCAGCCATTCTCCGCCGCCAAAATGATGGATCAAATAAGAATAGGCTTGAATCACGCCAGTATCAAGAGACAATTGATTTTGGGGAATCGTGGCAGCCACCGTTGCCCCACCTAACGTATCCAAAAGAATCGTCGCTACGACTAAAATCAAAATAGCTTTCGGATAATTCTTTCCAGGATTATCCATGTCTTTTACGTGACTGGCAGAAGATTCAACCCCTGCATAGGCCAAAATAAAGGAAACAAAAACGACCAGCGTATTGATTTTCGTGAAATCAGGAATCCATGCACCTGATCCAAAAGAAACTTTGACGGGATTCCCTTGAGCAATGTAGACAATTCCTAAGATAAAAAGAATGATCCCTGTTGCGACGATCCCCACAAAGAACCCTACTTTGGCAATCTTCGCAGTATTTTTTGTTCCGCCAAATTGCGAGATCGTGATCAGCCAAAAGATCACTAAAGTGGCAATCAGCTTCAGCCAAACATTCGTATTAAGAGCCGGCCAATTTAGGGCATAGGAAAGCGCCCCGACAATAAAGTAAATCATCGTAATAAAGCCTACCGTGATTTGGAACCATTGGAAGAAAATGGCAGCAAAGCCCCATTTTCTCCCTAATGTTTTTGAGACCCAGGTATAGAGTCCCCCTTTTTCCCATCCCTTTACAGTAGCCATCTCCGCAGAGCAAAGGGCTACAGGGATAAACCAGAGGAAACCGCCGACGAGTAAATAAAAAACTAAATTCATCTTCGATGTCGCAAAGGTTGGATACTCATATACCGTCATCACCATTGAAGCAGTTATTGCAAAAAAACTCAACAATGATAGTTTTTTCTTGCTAGTATCCATTTTTTTTACCTCCTATCGTTAGATACTATTTTTCAGCAGCGGAAGATAGATCAATATGGTACGTATGTGTCAAATCTCCATCTGCTTTAAATTCGATTTCGACCGCTTTGATCGCTGGCAAACTTTGTTCTTGCACCACTTTAAAATGAATAAAGCCATCTTTATGTTTGTCATGGGTCAAAATCTCATCATCTAAGTAGTCCACAAACACTTCCGCTTCTACTTTTTTGCCATCATTCAACACCAAATAGGCTTTGTCAGGTTTGATTTTTTTGTCTTTCGAATCTTCATTAAACAATTGGTATTTCAGTGAAAGCAATGTTTTGTATTCTTTGTCTTTGTCTTTGAATTCTTCTACATTCACGATTTTTACATGATTCACTAAAAAGCGAATGTGATCCCAACCAGAATTTTCATAATTCGTTTCATACCAAACGACGTCTTTGATTTTCGGATCGATTCCCTTAGTTACGATTTCTTCAAAATACCCGTCATCACTCAATTTTTCACTTCCCACAACTACTTCATCTGACGAATCGCTGATCAACGTTTCCGTTCCAGACCCAGAGATCACTTCCCCTGATTCTTCCACTGTTGAGCATGCACCTAGAGTAAACAAAACGCCTACACCTAAAACGAAACCTGCAACTAATGATGATTTCTTCATTGTAAATCCTGTCCTTTCTTTTATTATTTTTATTCCATCTCAGGTATACCATTTAACCCAAAAAAGCGAATACCTAATTTTTTATTTTAAAAACAAAAAAACGCGAAAAATAATTCGCGTTTCGGTGCTATCATGAAGTGCAGATAAGAACAATGACCATTGAAAAGAAAGGACTGAGTTTTTTTGAGAGCGCTTGTGGTCGTCCTAACCGCCGTTTTGTTAGGTATCAGCCCTCTTTCAGCTGACTTTTATCTGGAAAGGACGGACAGACATACTTCTAACGCAATGTTTTCTCGGATAGAAGTTGCCCAAAATGAGTGGGCGACTACTGGATCAAAAAGATTTGTTGGAACGCTGATGCTTCCTGATGCAAAAGACAGCCTGTTGACAGCTGACGGGCATTTTCTGAGAAGACCTTCCAAGCTTGCGACGAATAGGCGAGCAGCAATAGCAGCTTGTAGGGTTCAAAAAACACCCAAAACCGCACGGGGCAGTCATCTGTCTCAGCGCTGTAGCTCTTTAGCCCCTACGACTTTGCGGTTAGAAAAAGCATGTCAGGCACAGGCAATCAAACGTCTTTAGCTCTCATCCGAGTATCTGGTGTCGTACATGACGCCTTCATCCACAGGGTTTCCGCAGTGATGGCACATAGGTAAGTCAAAAACAAATGATCCTCAAAACGTTTATCCTCGGGCGTATCCTAGACAAATCTACTTCCCCATCCTGAATAAAAAAAATAGCCCTACCTACTTTCCACTTACTTGTGCCATCCTCTGCTTGATAAAATGATCAACATTTTTTGATTGAAAACAAAAAATTGCCTATTCTGTTTTGATCATTTTTTGTGATCGATCATTACTTAGCTAGCTAAGCCCCCAAACCCCCAAGCAGCCCCGAAAAACAGTTTCGGAGGCTGCTTGGGGGTTATCTTTTCACTCAAATTGGGAAGTTTTTGGAGGCATTACAAATGAAGCTGACTTGCTTGAGTAGCAGCCTTTCACATTACCAGCATAATCTAAATGATGACGACCTATAAAATGATGAATGATAGACAGTCGTATATAACGACTGCTGAAAACAAAAAGCTTGCGACGATTATCTTGTTTCTAAAATCGTCTTCAATCAACCTAATTTTAGAGCTTCTATGCATACAGCCAAGCAATCCTCAATTCCTTTACACTTATAGGCAGCCAACTTCCCCCAAAAAAAGAATTAAAAAAACAGCTACTTGTTATCAACTTTCTTCATATACAGAATCGGATAAGGGTTTCCTTGTTCGTCTAACTCGCTTCTTTTGTATACCTCAAATCCCATATGCTCATAAAATCCTTTCGCCTGAGGATTCTGTTCATTTACTCCCAGTTCATTTACAGCATAGTTTTCCATCCCGTATGCCAAGAGTTTCTTTCCTAAGCCCTTGCCTCTTTGTTCATTTGCTATAAAAAGCATTTCAAGATTTCGATCCGAGATCCCCATGAAGCCAGCTGGCTCTCCATTTTCACTTTCTACGATAATCAAATGTGGCACATGATGCAATGCCTCTGGAATGTATTGCTTAATGGCTTGGATTTCAGTCTCTGACAAAAAGGTGTGCGTCGCCTTAACAGAACTCTCCCAAACTTCAATTAATTGTTGCTCTAACTTTTGATTCATACTACTTACTTCTTTTATATTCAAGGATAGTCACACTCTCATCAACTTATTTTCGTTTTTCCTAACAAGAACCGATTGTTTCCTTGATCCAAGCTAAGAATTTTCATCATCATCATAACATGAGATGGATTTAATTAAAATCTATGGATAAAAAATGCCTCGCTCAAATAGATAACGAAACAATCAATTCTAAGAGAGTATGACTTGCGTTGAAACACACTAAGAAAGGAGCTTTCAATACTGATGATTTCTCAAATCATTCTGTTGAAATAAAAATGCTTGTAGCTTTTTCTTCCCGAATAGTCGCCATAACGAACAAAATATATTCTTTTAAACAAACGATTTTAAACCACTTGCCCTAGAGTCCACTTCAGGGTTTATGATTACTTATAGAAAAGATAAGGAGAACCAACGATGAATATAAAAAAAGCAGCGGAAATGTTTGATTTGAGCGTAGACACATTGCGCTATTATGAACGAGTCGGTGTGATTCCACCTGTCCAACGCAATGAGAGTGGCTATCGGGTGTACACAACAAATGATTTAAACTGGATCTATTTAGCAAAACATTTACGAAATGCAGGATTGTCCATCGAATCGCTAATTGAATTTGCTCAATTGGCACAAGTACGTGAAAGTCCAAATGTCGAAAAAGCTCAGAAACAGATTTTAGCCGATCAACTCGAAGAATTAGAGAAAAAGTTAGCAGCAATGCAGGAAGTAAGAGACCTACTTATTTATAAGATAGAAACGTATGATGAGCATATCGCAAAATTTAAAGCAGGAAATATGACCCCTGATAAAGTGGAAAAATTATGGGAACGAAAAAAGTAACATCTTTTACTTGCTATGGACTTAACTCCAAGGTTTAGGATAGAACATGAAATGAAAATTAGAGGAGGAAACACTATGCAAACAATCACACTCAATAATGGTGTCACCATGCCGCAACTAGGCTTTGGCGTTTATCAAATTCCTTTGGAAGAAACAGCCGAAGCTGTTTACCAAGCAATCAAAGCTGGGTATCGACTGATCGACACTGCTTCTATTTATGGAAATGAAACAGAAACAGGCGAGGGAATCAAGCGCGCCATCACTGAAGGTCTAGTCACTCGAGAAGAACTTTTTGTTACCTCTAAATTATTTATTCTCCAAGCTTCCGAAGATAAAGCGAAAGAAACGATTGAACATTCGCTTGAAACAATGGGATTAACTTATCTTGATCTCTACCTTATTCACCAACCATATGGAGATATTTATGGTGCTTGGCGCTCAATGGTTGCTGCTCAAAAAACAGGAAAATTACGTGCAATTGGCGTTTCAAATTTCAAATCAGCTAAGATGATCGAGTTTGTCGGCTTGAATGAGGTGAAACCTCAAATCAATCAAATCGAAGTGAACCCTTGGAATCAACGAGCGGAAGATCAGGAATGGCATGAAAAATATGACGTCCAAGTTGAAGCTTGGGCTCCCTTTGCAGAAGGACGCCATGACCTATTTACCAATCCGACATTAGCAGAAATTGGCAAGCAATATGGCAAAACGGTTGGTCAAGTTGTTCTTCGCTGGTTGATGCAAAGAGGGATTGTCGCTTTAGCAAAAACAGTTCGTCCAGAAAGGATGGCTGAAAACATTGCTATTTTTGACTTTGAGCTTTCCCAGGAAGACATTGAAAAAATAGCCGCTTTAGATAAAAAAGAGTCCGCATTCTTTGACCACGATGCCCCCCAACAAGTGGAATGGTTTATGGAGCGGATGCTAGATACTGAAAGCTAATAAGGAAAACAATACAAGTCCGCTCACATTGCAAAAGGAAGCGGACTTGTATTAGTTCTTACTGAATTGTATGTCGTCACTTTTCTTTGTCAGTATGACAATGTTCTTGGAAATAGGGCCAGTGAGTCATCTTTGAACAAGGAGTTGCTTTTCATATTTAGCAGTGGAACCTAAATGATGACCTAAAAAATGACGAAGGACAGACATTCGTAGATAAGAACTGTAGAAAACAACATGCCTAAGACGCTTATCTGGCCTCTCAAATTAGCTTCAGCCAATCAAACTTTAGAAGTTCTACGCACATTTCTACGGTACCATAGATTTATTTTACGCTTATGGCTATCGTCAAGAAATAGTAATCTTTAAATGAACATAACAGCTTCCAACACAGCACAAGGATAGACAACATGTAAGCAAGAGATTCCCCCAATTGTTCCTGCATAAAAAACCCATCTTTTCTATCTATTAATTGAAAATGATAAAAAGACCGATCAACGCAATCCCAAAAGTGATACCATCTAAAAAAAACCATTCTTTTTTACCATAAGACGCCTTGGTAGCAAAAAAACAACTTATTCCATAAAGAATAAATAGGATTCCTACTGCTATAGGAAACGTTAACCACTCTGTCCAGCCATTAATAAATAAAAGAAGAATCAATGGTAGAATATAAGACAATACATACCACTTTTTTAAATAGTGCGGCAACTTCTGGTAATTTGAATACATCTATTTATCCTCACAATTTGTTTGATATTGGTTGTTTGTTTACTTCAATTTTTTCTTATATGAGCAGTAAGTACCTTCGTTATAAAATGAGACATAATAAAGCTTAGGGCGATAATACCAAAAGTAATAGCAAAAGATAAAATCGTGTTCTCCAGTAAATTCGCAAATAAGGGCAGTTTAATATACAAATAACACCCAATTGCCGCAATGATACTCCCTACTGAATAAAAACAAAGCAACTCAGTTACTGTTTTTGAAGAATGAACGTTGCGATCAACTGATGAAAAGTCACCACTTTGAAAAGGTATTGGTGATCCGCTTTGTGATAGATCTGATTTTGTATTCATTACGTTAAAGGAATTACTCGATAGATTATTAGTCAAACGTTGTTTTCTATTCTTTTCGTGATTGTTCATAGCTATTCAGACCTGCTTTCTTTACAAAAGTATTCATCACATACGTAATTTATTTTTAAAATAACAATAAACCAAATAACCACTCGAGCATACTAACAAAGGAAGTCCGACATAGAGCATACCAGTTCCTAATGGATAATTAATAGCAAGATCAAGTTGGATATTCTTAAGCTCTTCTTGGCTTATTGTGTCAAAATCTTGAATAGGAATCAAAATCGTTTGTAAAAAAAAGCCAACGACCGTGATAAAAAGACTGAAACAAAAAACGCCGAGTGCAAATTTTTTCATAAGAGACCTCTTTTCAGCATACACTTTATTGCTTTATCATCTTATTATACATATCAATCATTAAAAAAAGAAGCTTAAAATATTTTTACACATCACACTTGCAACAATTAACAAGGAAACCATCCTATAGAAGTCATTCCTTAGCTGGATAAAGGAGTCTCCTCACTAATAATCCTTCCATCAAACAACATAGGAAGTGTTTAATTTCCTTCATTCGACTTACTTGAAATCTGCCTCTATGAAGACTAGAAACACGTATCCAAATCACCGCTATCCACCGTATTTAGAGTATCGATGTGCTTTTTTAAGACAGTGCCGAAATGGTAGACCTTTTCTCCGAAAAAATCAGAGGAGATGCTAACAAAAATACCGCTAGCAGCAAACGAATCATCGTCCTTACCAACGGCATTTTATTAAAGACTTCTGTCCTGGATTCTCTAAAAAATCCACTTCATATTTTTAGTCAGGCACTGTTTTTATTGTAAAAAGAACTTTCTTTTCTTTAACGTAGTAAAGGTGCATTGCCATTCTTTTCTAACACATGTTTTGTGGCCCGTAGTAGAAAGACTCAGTACTTTTTAAACGGTTCTTTGTCTCGTAAATGAATATTCTCATGATTGTCTTCGATCATTTCAATCACTCTTGGTTCATTCGTAGCGTACGCTTACTTCAACAGAATTCATCATATATTCTAATACACTATCACTGATTTTTCGTAACAGCCGGATTCTCAAAGAATGATTTGTAGATGAAAAAAGCATTCAGAAAACAATGGGTCTCTGAATGCTTCATTCATCAATATAATAATCTAATGGATAACATAGTTAAAACTGAAATCAAGGTAAATCCATATTCGTTTTTCATAAAATCATCATCCATTCATAACTTAAAAAATAGTCATTCTTAGTAAGTGTTTATTTTCAAGAAAATTCATTCTCTTTACTTAGTAAGATAGAAAAAGACAACAACCATTATGACAACAAGTACCCAAAAATACCATTTTTCAGAGTTTTTTTTCTTCATATCTATTCTCCCTTTCTATTCATCTCAATTTTGAAAGAAACATAATAAGCAAAATATCGCCTTCTTGAAGGGCAATCGCTATCTGACTCCCTATCCGATTAATTCTCGGTTAACTCATCCCTAAATTTCAGGAATAGGTCTTTCGCTTGTCCTGTACTCATGTTTGTCAGGACTTTAATTTTCTTGACCATGCCAATATCATTTTCGTTTTTTGAAAGCATTTGTCGTGCCATTTCTTCTTTGATCTCTGCTTCTTCTTCCTTCGTTAAATTTCTGACTTCTTTCTTTTTACCAAATAACCCCATCCTGTTCTCCCCTTCTTATAAAATTTATGCGCTTTTCACACTAGCCAGACTGAGCATTCTTTTTATCTAAAATGCGTTTTTCTGTCCATGACTTGATTCCTATACTCTAATCTACCATTCTGTCGAAACCGAGGAAATGGTTAGTTCTCTTTTTTATTTTTAGGGAAGATATAAAAATAAAACACGGAGCCAATGATGATCGCTGGCGGCACCGAGATGCTCAATAATTTTAAAGCAGTGTTTAAAAGCACACCAAATTTTTCTTGAATAGAAAGATTCATAATCCTGCTGAAGTCTTGATTGAACGAAGTAACGATCATCGTGACAAAAAAGAGCAAGCAAAAACTAATCACCCCATACTTGATACTTACTTTTAAATTCTCATTGTCTTTCTTAGTTTCTTCCAAAAGTAATGTTTCTAATGAGATATCCAATTCTTCGGCTATTTTGATCATATTTTTTTTGCTAGGGTAGGTAGCACCTAACTCCCATTTTGAGATTGTCTTGTCACTTACTTCTAATAATTCTGCTAGCATACTTTGCGTTAGCTTGTTTTTTTCTCTATATTCTTTCAGCTTCATTGCTAATATCGTTTCTTTCATATTGACCACTCCTCATCGATTTCTACCTTTCATTTTGACATAAAACCTACCATTTAACAGGAATTCTTGAAAAAGAGAGTAGAATAGAGGGGATTTTTAGCTACTTCTGGTGATTTACCTGAAATATACTACCGAATCCTTCCTTACAACAATAGTTGTTGTGCATTCTGATATCTTCTAAATAATATCAAACCAGAAATCATAAGCATCTGTAAATAATTAAAGGAGACGCAAAAACTTCCCAGTTTTTGCCCTCCCTCATTTCTCAAGAAAATATGTTAATAGAAGATTCTCTTCCTATCATTCACATTAAAACAAGCCAAAGTATTTTTTCACTTCAATATACACTAAAGGAAAAATGGATAAGCCGATTACCCATAGCCAGTCAACTGCACGAAGAGAGACAAAGCCAAAAATGGTTTGCGTGAATGGAATCGTTACTAACAAGATAATGATCAATGCACCTATGAAGGTTGTCATTACTAACAACGGATTGCTCAAAAAACGCAGCTTCAGGATAGATTCTTTACTTCTACAATTAAACATATGCACAATAGTTGATAACCCCAATACAATAAATGTCATTGTCTGAGAAACCTCTATCGATTCTAGACGTCCAATTAGAATCGCGCCTAATGTGACGCCTGTAAAAACAATTGAAATTTCTACAATTTTTACCAATAATCCTTGCGCAAAAATGCTCGTGTATTTAGTGATAGGGGCTTCCTCCATTGCTTTTTTATCGACTGGTTCAATACTTAGACTCATTCCTGGGATTCCATCTGCAACTACTTTTATGATTAACAATTGAACCGCTGTAACAGGTGCTCCCCACCCAACGAGCAAGGAAATTAAAACGATCGTCAGTGCAGAAATGTTGCAACCTAGCATCGCATATAATGATTTTCTGATATTGCTGTATACCCGTCGTCCTTCTTCAACCGCCTGAACAATCGTCGCAAAATTATCGTCTACTAAAACCATATCAGAAGCTTCCTTTGCTACTTCTGTGCCACCTCCCATTGCGATCCCTACATCAGCTGCTTTTAATGCAGGTGCATCATTGACACCATCGCCAGTCATAGCGACAATCTCATCATTTTTTTGAAATGCTTTTACGATTCGAATTTTATCTTCTGGGGAAGTACGGGCAAAGACTCGATAGTCATCAATCACATGGGCTAATTTTTCATCGCTCATTTCATGTAAATCCGCTCCGGTCATTGCTTTTTTCCCATCGGTGAGAATTCCTACATCCTCTGCGATTTTCTTTGCTGTCAGTAAGTGATCACCTGTGATCATTACGGTTTGAATCCCTGCTTGTTTTGCAATAGAAACAGACGTATAGCTTTCGGGTCGAGCCGGGTCGATAATCCCGACAAATCCTGCAAACTCTAGCTGACTTTCAAGAATTTCTTCAGTAAGACGTGTAGGTTTTTCATCGTATCTTTTATAAGCAACACCCAAAACACGGTATGCTTGATTGGCCAACTCATCATGCTTGTTCACGTAGGTGGGGTTGTTCGCATCAATGAGATCCAAGCGATCAAAAGCCCCTTTTGTGACAGAAACATACTGGTTGTTTACTTTATATAAGACAGTCATTCTTTTTCGTTTTGAATCAAAAGGAACTTCATGAATCTGTTCAAAGGTTGAATCGACTTTACCTAGTTCCTCTTTAGTGAAGAGCGATGCCAGTTTTTTTCTGATCGCCAACTCTGTTGGATTACTAGTTACTGTTGTATTTTCTTCCATCGAACTAGCAAGATATAAGAGAAATAAGAGATTTTTTTCCTTCTCTTCTGTTATTTCTAAGCAGGAAGTCAGTCTATCCTTCATCATCATAACTTCTTTCACGATCATCTTATTTTCGGTAATTGTTCCAGTTTTATCTGAGCAGATAATTGAAATACCTCCAACGGTTTCTACTGTTGAAGGAGTCCTAACGATGGTTTTCTTCAGTGCCATATTCCTCATCCCAACAGCTAGAGAGATTGTTACTACGACTGGCAAAACCTCTGGAATAGCAGCAACAGCCATTGATATTGCGGTCATGATACTGGTCTCTAAAGACAATTCTTTGCTGATTCCTATAGCAATCGCTAGAAAGCCAGAGAGAATAGCGATTAGTCCTAGAACTTTCCCAAGTTTTTGCATTTTTACTTGTAGAGGTGCTATGGTTGTTTCTTCCTTGCTTAATAAGCTCGATATTTTACCAATTTCCGTATTCATTCCTGTCTTTTCAACTCGAACGTTTGCTTTTCCTGTGACTACTAATGAGCCAGAAAAAACCAAGTCTTTTCTGTCTCCTAAAGAATCTTCTTTAGAAGAAATATAGGTGGGATCTTTTTCACTTGGTTCACTTTCACCAGTTAGAAACGATTCATCAACAAAGAAATTACTACTAGTTAAAAGTTTAGCATCTGCTGGAATACGGTCCCCTAATGCCAACTGAACAATATCACCAGGAACAATGTTCAAACTTTCAATCTCTTTTAACGCCCCATCTCTGAATACTTTACTTACGGGAACACTTATCTTATTTAATTCACTCATTGATTTTTCCGCATTTTTTTGCTGTCGAATCGACAAATATAGATTAAGAATGACAATTGAAAAGATGACTATTGGTTCCGTAAAATCATCAGGGTGGTTTTGAAATGCAACGTAACTAGATAAGAGCGTTGCAACGATTAAAATCAAGATGGTAATATCCTTCATCGACTCTTTCAAATAGTCATAAAAGTGCTTCTCATCTTTGCTTTCTATGGAATTAAACCCATATTTTTCTAGCTTCATTTCTGCTTCTTTACTGGAAAGTCCCGACTGGTTAGGGCTCTTTCCGTATTCTTTCAATTGTTCTTTTAACATCTGCCTATACCTCCTAAAACAAAAAAGAAGTCAGACAAACTAACCATAAAAGCCTAAGGTTAGTTTTTCTGACTTCAATAAGATTTATTCCGGCGAACAAATCTAATGTCATTATTTAAATTCCACCTAATTATTGCACATCCGAATATTTGGGTCAAGATTTTCACGATGACCGATCAATCAAAATGAGAGAATGGTATGCAAAATCGAGAAAAAGTACGTGTACATCCTGATCCTATAGACAAGAAGCTCGCCCTTACAAAATGATTTCAGGACTTTCTTTACTTAGCACATAATCATTACCTGCTACTTTAAAATACTCTCGAACCAACTGACTTAACTCTTTGATTGCTTCATTCGCCCGAGCCCGTTGCGTTTCATTGATCGATTCAATGAATAAAACAGCATGGGTGGTCTCTTCTGTTAGCATCGTACGTTGGGCTTCCCGCCAATTTAAGCATCGACAGATTGCACCTTTCTCATCATAGTAAATGACTTCCTTTTCCAAGGCTGGGGTATCAGTATCTGCACCTAAGGGAAAGAAAGATTCGCCACCTTTTGCAACGCCTAAATGAAGGTCGCCAACGATTGTATCGAGGTCTTCTCCGCCTAAAGGGACACCATATTTCAAGGAAATACTATTATAAATATCTACTAAAGGATTGATGGGAGAAAATTCTCTGTCTTGATTCACCCGTTTCAACAGTGCTTCGATGGAAGAGCGTACCCCTTTTTTCGTTTTAAATTGCTGAAAAGCACTTCGCCATTCTTGGATCACTTGGTTTTCACTGAAGGTGTCGGTCGTTAAGTAGCGCTTTGCTTGTTCTTTACTACTTTTTAGCAAGTCAGTAAAAAACGTTTCGTGTGCAGCATCGGCAACATTGTTTATATTTTTTACAACAAGGCAGTTGACTTGTGCTTCTGGAAATAGTGCCCAAAATTCTTGATCGATCATTATTTTCTTCACTTTCTCTACACTCCTATTTAGTTTATTTGAACAAATTCATGTCCTTTATTTTTCAGGCTCTCTGTTTTTTCAGCAGCCAGCCGAGCTATATCCTTTTTAACAAAATATCAGCTACCTGTGCTTCTTTTCCCATGTAGAATGAATGTTGCCCTACTTTGTGAAAGCCCATGTGCTCGTAAAAAGAACGTGCGTTGAAGTTCTTTTCCCACACACCTAACCATATGTATGATTTGTTCCATTTTTTTCCTATAGATTCAGCTAACTGGATGAGGTATTTTCCATATCCGCTTCTTTGGAATTTCGATCGAATGTAAATCCGCTCAACTTCCATAGCGTTCTCTTTCATGCTTTCTGTTTGAGCATTGCCCACGTTTAGCTTTAAATAGCCAATGATTTCTTCCGATTTTTCTATCAAATAAAAATGGCTTTCATCCTCAGTGATCTCTTCCCTTAACTTTTCTGTTGTATAGCTTGAATTGATGTAGTCCATCAAATTTTCTTCTTTATTTTGATCTTTAAATGTATCCGTAAACGTTTCAATACTTACCTGTTTCAGAATATCAATGTCACGTTCTGTGCATTCAACCAAGTGTAAGCTCTCCATCTGCCTTCTCCCTTCAATAGTCTCTTTTGATCCCATTCTTGACGTTGACCCAATCAACTTCTACCGAAGATTTTATTTTTGCCAGCATTTCCGCAAGATTTTTTCTTTCTAAAGCAGATAACTGTTGAATCGCTACTTTATTTGAATAGTTATTTTCTCTTATGATTAATTGAACCGCTTGTTTCCCTTTGGCGGTTGTGTATAAGTGTTTGATTTTTTTATTTTCTTTGTCTGACTCTTTTAGAATAAACCCATTTTCCTCTAACTTTTTTACCGCCCGGGACAAAGTCGTGCGATCAACTTTGATCAGTTCGGCTAATCGTTCAGGAATAATTCCTTCATTTTCAAATATACGAACTAAGTAAATGTATTGTCCTTTACTGAGTTGAACCTCTTTAAATTCAATATTAGCAATTGATTCCAACATTCTACTGATTGATCCTATCTCACGAAGTATATCCTCCACGAACTATCCCCTCCCTATCTAGCACTATAATAGCCCATTATTGTTGCATATGCAACAATAATGGGCTTGATTTACTTTATTACTCACTCTTAGAAAATGGGTCTATTGAATAAGCTTGTCTCAAAAAATCAGGAGAATACCGAGAAAAACTTCTCTGTACTCTCCTTTTACAAACATTCCAGGTGGGAATACTATCCGAATTTCTCCTAATTTCAAATTCAAATTCATGAAGATGATTGCTTAGTACAGTAGTGAATGAATCAACTTCGTTTTCATTTACTTTCCCCGAATCGTATAATTTCTTTCTTTTTGCTTGCTAAGTTTTTATTTAACCTTGTCTAACGCAGATTGATTGGTTACATCCAATTCGTTGTTTAAAAATCACTAAAATTCACATTAGATTTACGACATAAGTTTATGACGCTCTCTCGAGCTTATTTCAATGAGAGTTTACCAACGTATCAAAAACTATTAAGTTTCTGACTCTTTCTAAGAATTGTCCTAATATTCATGAACCTAAATTTTAAATGAACAATGATTTATTTACGAGTTTATGAACACAAAAATACAGTGATACATATAAATTATAGTATCTAAAAAGAGTGTCCAGAAATTCGTCACTTTCTTAACACTCTTTGTCGAAAAATTAAGAAGATCAAAAGCTATTAAATTTCTTCCCCTCATATAGCTGTTAAAAAAATCATGAACTAAAATTCTTATAAACACCTTTTTTAATTGTTGTTTTTTGTATATCTTTTCAGATGTTTTGCTGTGTATGAATCTTCTAACGTTAATAAGTCTATTGGGTACCCTTGAAACAATACTTTACCTCCAAAGTTCCCCCCGCCAGGTCCCATTTCGATAAGCCATTGAGCCTGACTAATTATTTTGAGATTGTGCTCTAGAACAATCAATGTATTTCCTTTTTGTAAAAGTTTATTCAACAATAATAACAGCTTGTCAATATCCGCCTCATGAAGGCCGGTAGATGGTTCATCTAATATTAGACAATTAGAAGTATCTTGAGCAATTATTTTTGCTATCTTTAAACGCTGAAGTTCTCCACCAGAAAATGTATCTAGCGACTGCCCCAACTTCATATACTCTAGATGAACATCCATGAGAATTTGCATCGTTCTGATCAATAAGCGATCATCAAACAAATCTACTGCTTTTCGAACTGATAATTGTAAAATATCGTAAATAGTGAAACCATGCCATAAAATAGATAAGGCTTCATCGTTATATCTTTTTCCTCGGCATTTCTCACAAACTTGCTCTGCATCCCCCATAAAAGCCAAATCCATTTTTATCACTCCTTTGCCTTTGCACAGAGGACATGCTCCTTTACCGTTATAGCTGAAAAGAGAGGCACTTTTACCAGAACATTGCGCGTAGATGCTCCGAATTTTATCAAAGACATTTAGATACGTGAGAACATTTGAGCGAATGTTGCCATTTATCTGACTCTGGTCTAATATACTTGCTTCAGGATATTTTTTTTTTAAAAGATAGCGAATGAGTGTGCTCTTCCCAGAACCAGCGACTCCGGTTACAACCGTTAATGCTTGTTTTGGCAACACCACAGAAGCGTTTACAACATTGTGCAAACTAACCTCATTTAATTCGTAATAGGAAGAAAATTGTTGTCTTTGTGTATTAACGTTCAACTGATCTGCCAACGCTCTTCCAGTGATGGTGTTCGACTTCAGTAGTTCATCATAGGTTCCTTCAAAGGTGATTTTTCCACCGCTATCCCCGGATCCTGGACCGATCTCAATGATATGGTCTGCAATTTGTATAATATCCGGATCATGGTCAACAAGAACAACAGTATTTCCTTTATCTTTTAACCCCCTAATTATCTTTGCTATTTTTTGAATATCTTCTGGATGGAGTCCAATACTAGGCTCATCAAAAATGTATAGAATATCACTAAGTGCACTGTTAAGATGTTTAACCATTTTTATTCTTTGAGATTCTCCACCAGATAATGTTGCTGTTGGACGGTTAAGAAACAAATAGCCTAAGCCAACCTCCTCCAAACTCTGTAGTTTCTTACTTAAATCTTTCAAAATCACCTGAACAACAGAAGAATGAATCTCTTTAATAAATTTGTTTAGTTCAGGAATAGGCATCCTCACACAGTCTGCGATCGATTTTCCATTTATCTTTGCAGAGCGAACGAGTTTACTTACTCTAGTGCCTTGACAATTGGGACATTCTTTCACTTGCAGAATGTGATTTAATGTTGCACTATATTGCGTGCTTTCTTTTTCGATAAAATTTTTGGTAATTCTGGGAATGATCCCTTCATAACGTGCAGTTTTTGGCCATTTATTCGTAGGATTACTTGGAGTGCTGCCGAGATCATTTAGTAAACGGTCCAATTCTTCTGCTAGGTAATCTTTAATTTTTTTATTGTTATCGAAATTACCAGATTCTGTATACCTAGACAGGCGCCATCCTCCCGGTTGAAAAGTAGGAAATTGAATAGCTCCCTCTGATAAAGATTTGTCAAAATCGATTAATTTATCGACATCAATCTCTTTGACCTCACCTAATCCCTTACAAACTTCACACATGCCCTTGGGATTATTAAACGAATAATTCATAGAATATCCAATAAAAGGGGTTGCAACCTCGAGAATAGCAGCCTTAAACTTGAATATATATCTGTTACAGTTCCAACTGTGGAACGTGCATTTCCTCCTAGTTTCTTCTGATTAATCACAATAGATACTGGTAGATTTTCTATTTTATCAACGATCGGTTGAGAATAGTGAGGTAGTAGCTGTTGGATATAACTCGAATAGGTCTCGTTTAGTAATCGTTGGGATTCAGCTGCTAAGGTATCAAATACCAAAGAAGATTTTCCCGAGCCTGAAACACCTGTTACGACAGTTACTTGATACTTAGAAAGTTTCAGAGAAAGATTTTTTAAATTGTTTGTTTTAGCTCCTTCGATAGAAATGAGATCATTCATCATACCTCAGCCTTTCTGTTTTAAGCGCTTCTAAATATTTCTTTGCTAGTTCAGCGAACTGCTCTTTTTCCTTCCGATTAAAAACTGCATTTGCGATTTCAGATAAGTGTGTATGTCCATTATCAATAGTTGTTAATAAATGACTTCCCTCTTTTGTCAAAAAAGTGAGTAGTTCTCGACCATCTGTATCATTGGGTTTCTGTTGAATATAATTCATTAATTTTAGCTCTTTTAACGCCTTTGAAAGTTTTGTCCTACTAATTCCTAGCAAAACACTCATTTTTGACGGGCGCATCTCAGTTTCAGAATTTAGAATATTTAAAATATCATATTGAAGCCAACTAATTGTTTTAGGATTTAGTCTGGTTCTTTCCGCCACCAATTCACATTGTAAGTTTACTAATACCTCTTCTAAATTATTCATGGAAAACTTCCCCTCAAATTGATTTCTATTTGGAAAATATATCATTTGGGAAATCAGATGTCAAATAGGTAGTCTATCCATCTGGCGTTTATCATTGTTGTGCGTTGATTCCTGCTTAGCCAAGCAGCCTCTTTCGTAGAAAAATGACAAGTTATTGAAATGGCTAAAAAGGAGTCACGATCCAATGAATTTCTGACACTGGAAAACTTAATTATCGGAAATTCATCGGCCCAAACTAAAAATAGAGTACTCAGAAAATAGATATTTCCAAGCACTCTATGTATTAAAAATCTTTCTTTCACTATCAAAGCAAATGATTTAACTCAAATGATCAATTTGGACCGCACCTTTTATGACGATCAATTTGAGCAGGACATGCGTACTTGAATTCATTTGTTCAACAGGTTTCCCTCGTTAACCATGGCTGCTTTTCTTAGTGTATGATTCTAAACTAAATTCAGTTTCTTCATAGGGAACATCTTCCGCATGTATGCGATTGTATCGCTGCTTAAATTTTCGAAACCCAAACACCACTAACACTTTCACGATTGCATAAAGTGGTATACCGAAAATCAACCCAAACATGCCGAAAAGTTCACCCATTATCCATAGCACAAAAATAATTGTTACTGGATGGATCACCATATGTTTTCCCATGACCTGAGGTTCGATCAGCTCCCCATTTAATAATTGAACAACGATCCAGACAATGCACAACTGAATGAACATCGTAGGAGACGTCATGATTGCAATGATTGCACAAGGGAAAAAGGCTACAACCGGTCCGATATAAGGAACGATAGCTGTTGCGCCAACAAGAAATGCTAAGCTTCCAGAAAAAGGCATGTCGATAATTAAGAAGCCAATAAAAGTCAATGTTCCTATGATCACACAAACGACTAGTTGGCCCTTTAGATAGGCGCCCACCTGATTTTCCATCGTCCGAATGATTTCTTTGACTTCATGACGTAATCTAGGGGGGAAGATACCTAAAGAATACTCTACAAATTGACGGTCATTTTTCA
This sequence comes from Enterococcus sp. OL5, assembly GCF_006491895.1. Lineage (NCBI taxonomy): Bacteria > Bacillati > Bacillota > Bacilli > Lactobacillales > Enterococcaceae > Enterococcus > Enterococcus sp. OL5. Next base: position 28,543 of record NZ_VHIL01000012.1, on the reverse strand, counting down.
ATAAAAAGAACGTGATGATCGGCACTGTCAATAACAACAATAGGACATGGGTAATCGTTGAAAACACTTGTGAAGCACCGAAAATAATATTGCCCAGATATACGCCCACATTATTAGAAACTTGATTTATCCAATTCGCCAGAACCTCGAGTCCCTCATGATATGCTTGTTCATATCTAGTATTTTGTATAAAAGTTTCTATTACTCGTTCAGCTTCGATCAAATAATTTGGGAAGTTTTCGATCAATCGTTCAAATTGTTGGATAAGTAACGGCAGTGCGAGGGCAGTTGACAAGATGAAGGCAGCAGTAAGTGTGCATAATGTAATAATAATACTCAGTACTTTTGAAAGTCCTAGCCCTACCAAAAACTTTACAACTGGTTTAAGTACAAAATATAAAACGAGCGTCATAGTTAACGGAGGAAGAACCACCTGAAATACTTTAACTACTGGCTCAATCAAAAAGGTAAGATTTTTGAACAACAATAGTGTTGCGCCACCTATAAACAGGACCGCTAAGATGTATAAGAGTGTAGCCCCACCCAACATTTGTATCACTTTATGTTTCTTTTTCATTTCTTCTCCCCGTTCTTTCATTATCTAAATCAATCTTCTTTTCTTGTAAAGATTAGCTCACCCCAAATGGACCTTTTCATTCACTAATCTCCCCCACTTGAGGATTCGATGCGATTTGAAATGAAGACAACTTTTATTTAATAATCTTACCATAATTAGTCATAAAAATACCTCTAAGCTATATCTCTAGCCTGGAGGTGTTTTGATCGCATTCTTGCGTCCGGTCAAAAACTCCAACTCGAAAGGGTTGTTATACCCTACTGTTATAGATATAGCTCCATTCAGTCTCTTTGTAATTACTAAAATGGAATTGCGCTTCCCTAATTTCATTCTTCTCTTTGTAACAGTGGCTAACACGAATCGCATACGTAGTTAAATTGTTTCGAAAATTGAAATAATTTCTGGAAGTCTTACAACACTAATTAACTTCTTTCAACAATCAAGAAATATTGAATATCATCGAGTTCTTTGTTTTCATACTTAAATCATACCCGCATAGTTCCTTAAAATAGGTTCGATAATCATTTTCAGTGATTCGAATGATTTCAGCACTGGTAAATTCGTGAATTTTACATAACTCCACTAAAAGATTCAGCTTTGCATCCAGCCCAAGTATTTCTGGAAAATCTTGCCAGAATGATGTTTTCGAAATATTGTCAGTCAGTTCTACCAGTCTGACGAACTGTTGATTAATATACTCTTGAAGTTCAATTTCATCAGCGCAAGAATCACCCAATTCTTGCCAAAAATAGTCCGTATACTCTTTTTTTGTCGTGAATAGAAGCATATTTATTTTCCTTTCTAAACGATTAACATGGTATATTCGGTGCAGCCAAACCACTTATTATATTTTATTCTTTTCATTGCCGTCATTCTTGTCTATTCCCTATTCGTTACTCGTATCATTCAAAATCATCTGTCTAAACCGAGCATCAGGATCTTACATAAACTACTCAGGTAGCTATCATGTACGTATAGGCATATACAACTACAAAGAAACCTAGGAAAGATTAGTCACACATCATTTGTGAATGACTAAATGAGAGTTCATCTTCAAGGATCGATTGAAAAAAAAGTCCAATATCAGTCACTTTAGAAATTCGTGGCAAATAAACAAGTTTCGTCTTTGTGTGTACCTGATATTCAAAAGGGATGATATTCGTTATTAGTAAGTGCCCTTTAAACCCTTTGATTTTTTTTCTAAGTCAGTGTCTTCATATACAATCGTTAATCTACGATAGAAAAATCTCTCCAAAAGAACTGCTACAGTTTCATCTATTAATGATCCGTTCGAAAGAATAACAAGAATCTCATGCGTGAGACCAATTTTTTTGTTTAGATACAAATAAACAATCAACGACGCACAAAAATCAGAAACCCACGCACCCGTAAAATAATTTGATTCTTTCAAACTGTTCAAATAATTTTTTAAGTAGTCGAATAAATCTGAATCTAGCGATTGAGCAAATTTATTCGTAACACAATCATTCTTAATATAAATAGGGTCTAGTAATACTTTTGCATATTGTCGTGATAAAAAATCATACACTTCATGAATATCGCAATTAATGCCTAGGTACAAAAAACGTTCTCTCAAAATCTCATATAATCCATCGGCAACATTGGCTGCTGTTTGGGATAGATTAGTCAATGGTACGTTGGTTTTGCCACGAAAGTCACAATGCGCGTAAACCATTATACAAATAAAAAACGCTTCATCTTCAAGTTTGTCATAAGGCACCCTCTTAAATCGGCTCATTTGACAAAGGGTTGCTAGTATTTCTTTATATAAATAACTATTTGTTAAAAATTCCCGCACATGAACGGGAAAAGACAGCTCTCCTTCTCCCATCCTTTGGTAAGTAAGATGAATAATTTTTTTCACTTTTTTCAAAGAAATATCGGGAAATAACTGACCAATTTTGTTAGACAACTCAGATGAATCGTCAAATTCGAAATACGTGGACTCACAGAAAAGATCCCAGTAAAATTTTCGAATCATCACTTCTTCTCCTCTGATCGATAATGGAGAAGTATTCAGTTCAATATGGTACTCTGCCAGTTCGTCACGCAATGTAGTGAGCATCCGATTAAGGGTTGATAGAGAAAAATTCAGTTCTGCCCCCCACTCTGGTAACGTCATTTTTTTTCTTAGAAAAAAATGACGTTACCATTCTAATCAGTGGCTCTTGATCAAAAAATAGTTTTTTTTAGCATAATAGCATTCGTAACCATGGATGGTCATTCGCATTCCCGACAAAGATCCGTTTAAGTCGATCGCATCTCCAAACAAATATCTCAAATCATTAAGATCAGCTTGAATCGTTCGCTTACTTAAATTTGTTTTTTGAGAGATTTCGCTTAAGGTCAAATCTGAATTAACTTCAAGTAACATAAGCAACTGTAACGATCGTTTACTATGTGCATTAAGTATTAGTTTTGTTGCTAGAGAATCCACTTATTTTGGCCTCCTATCACTATGCAATCTTCTGAGGTTACTTTCTTTTCCTTATAAGAATCACTAAGAGTAATAGTATAACAAGAAAAATCGAGACTAATAACCAGTAATTAGTTTGGCTAGGAATAGTTATATCTTGTCGATTAAATGTCTTAGATGTCTGATCATCTACCACAAATGATCTCGTCCACTCCCATTCCAGTTCTCCAGAATTTGCTTGTAGATGAAGAACATAAGTACCTGGAACAAATGACTCCCCATTCAAAGAAATTGGAAAGGCAAAATTGGAGTGCGGCGCCATTTGCATTCCCGATGCCTCTGTGGAATAGAGGCGTTCTGTTTGATCTTCATTATAAATTGAGGCAATAACCTCTAACTGATTAACAAACGTCCCCGATTGATTCTGGATCTGAGCACTGAACACATTTCTAAAGTTTAATTGATCCGCATAGACAGCTAAGAGATCTAGCTCGGGAGAAAGTTGCTCCCGCTTATTCGATACAACGAGGCCCATAACATAAGACAGTGTGTTCTCAATAGCCATTGATTCTTCTGACAAATGCTCACTATCTTTGATTTCTTCCACGCGAATTCCTGCTGCTAGAACACCTTCAAATGGTTTATCTTCTGGTAAGGTCAATAAGAGATCTACTTGTTTCGTCTCCCCTTCACTAAGAGTAATCTTGCCATCTCCTTGAATATAATCAGCCAAAAAAAATGGTAGGGTGTCATCTGGGACATCGGCGTCACTACCATATTCCACTACACCACTCACATTTGTAAAAGCTGTATGTACGGATATTGATAAGTTGATCTCTTCATCAGACATATTTCGTAACTCCAAAGATAACGTCTGGCTTTCTCCAGGCTCAAGATTCAGATCAAAATAGCCTACCTCAGAATTCACTTGATTTTCACTCAGAATCGGTCTAACTGAAAAACCAGCAGATTGATCAGCAAAAGCAACTGGGCCAAAAAACAGGGTCAATATAAAAATTACCACTATGTACATCATAGTTTTCTTACTGTCAAATAGTATTTTATTCATAACGATCTTCCTCTCTATATTCCACGGGGATTGCCTTCATTTCTTTTGTTACTACCATTAGTGCCTAATTCCTACCCAGCATAGCAAAATTCATGAATCATATACGCTCGATTTGTGCATGCGACGATGACCAAACTGACCATCATGATTACTAATGAGGAGCAGTACCGCCAGATTCCTCTTGCTTGTAATCCTCGCAAATGGCCAAACAGAAAAATAGCCTAACAACCAAAATGATTTCCTATTAGATGTTAGGCTGTTTGAACATCTGATGAAGTACGCATCCAGTTGATTTCTATCATTGAATGACATTATCAGGGGCCGATTGAAGAATCCACTCCAAGGTGGTTTCATATGTTCCAGTTTGACGTTCCTGTTCGGACTCTAAGTGCAGTACAACACTCTCAGCCGCTTGGTCTGTTGTACCAAAGGCAAATAACCACGTTTCTAATCCCGATCCTGCTTGTGCCTGAGCGACAGTAGATGAAACACCCGGAAGGAGCGAGAGTTGTTCTGAATGGGTAGGCTGATTTTCTTGACCGGACGCTGCTATTGCTTGAATATGATGAAACTGCAAAGAAGCGCCAGCTAAAACATGCCCTGTTTCGCTATTCTTAAACTGTTCTCGTTGTTTCACAGATAAGCGCCACCCATCACTTTGATTTCTTCCACGTCTATCAGAAACTTGCACAAAATTTGCACGTGTTTCATTTGCTGTTGTTCTTAATGGTTCGGCGTATAGTGTTTCCGGTGCAAAATACGATATTTCTTGATCCCCAAACTGAATCGTAGGAACAAAATCAATGCTTAAAAATCCTTGATTTTCTGGCAGTTCTGGCATCACCTCTGGATGCAATTCTTCTTGAGGATTCTCTGGATCTTTAGGTGAGACTTGTAACGGCCTTATTGTTACTGGAACGGTGTAATCCATTTGAGCGTATTGCCCAGAGGATAACTTTTCTTGCACTCGAACAACCATGGATGAATCTCTTGGCTGATTCGTATCAGGCATTTCAATGATCTCCGCTATGGAAACGTACCCTTCAGCAATGTCAAAATCAAAAAAACTTTCTGCTACTACCAATAACTCCTCTTCAGAAATATATTGCCAAACCTCATTGTTCAGCAACGGCTTCAACTGATTGATCACTAACGGTCTTAGGTTAGTTGCTGTCACTTCATAAAATGCACTATTTTTATGATTCGTGTGATCTGTGCCTACATTTTCTTCTGCTTCATCTTGCATAAGTACATTCCATTCTAGATTAGAGAAGCCAGCTAAGGCGCCATCAAATTCCTCTCCTGATGAAAACAAGTGCGTCGCGCTGACGATATCACCAACCGATAACTGCAGACGTCCATTTTCTCCCACCGCATTTTCAAAATCTTGTTGTGCTTCGGCAGGTGTTTGCTGAGTAGACAACGTAAAGTCAAAAAAATGTTGGCCTTGGTTTACAAGAATAGTGGCGGAGCCTGAGTATGCATGAAGTGAAGCAAACTCTTGATTTGACAACTGTTGGATCATTGGTGTAGTTGGATTTGTCCCACCGCGTCCTGGCGATAGGGACAGTTCGGGGCCCGATTCTCCAACGTGATGTGTAAAAGCGGCTATTGTTCGCCACTCCTCGAAGTTATTCGCCCATGTTCCACGTAAACGTATTGTGTTGCCCCAACGAACGGAAATGGGAATGCGGACAGATAACGTATGCACCGTTCGATATGTAATGGTCACATCTTTAAATCGATCACCTATATAAAGATAGGAGGATGAATCAATGTAAGTAACATCGTACTCCCCTGAAGACAACAAGACACCATCTGCCGTTACCGTATGAATCGCACTGCCTAAATCAATGTCTTGGGTTCCCTCTCCCAGAAGGATTGTCTGGGGCCTTACTTGTGCTTCAAGATCAATTGTTTCTTCCCAAACATATACGCCAGGATTCGCACCATTATATCCAGACATAAATGCAGTTGAACTAGCAAATGAAACAAAATTAGTTGAACTAGCCAAACTATCTTGAAGTACCCAACGCCCCGTATAGGTTTCCGTTGCCGGTATATTGGATAACCAGGTACCGTTAATTCTTGTTCCGGTACCTAAAGTGAGTTGCTCGAAAGATGTCGCTCTAAACATGTTAATAACCTGGATACTGCGATGCCATGAACTTATATCTAGTTTTTTTAAATTGGACATTTCAGCAAACATTGTGGTAGTACTGGTAACATTGGACATATCCCATTGACTCAAATCTAATTCGGTTATACTACTTGCTCCTTGAAACATTGAGTTCATATTTGTTACATTAGCAGTATCAAACTTTTCAATGCCTTGTATACTTTTCAATTGAGTTAATCCACTGAACAAGTTTACAGCATCACTACCTAGGGCGACTCGATCTTCAAGAACTATCTGTTCAACATTAGTATAGGTTTTCCAAGGCGCTAGTCCGGTCATCCCCACCTCTCCTCCCATGAGAATCATTGTTGACGATACCAAATCATAGGTCCATGAAACTGAACCCCATACGCCAGTGATCAACTGACCTTCGGAAGAACGGTTTTCAGATGAAGTCACATTCTCTTCTTGCTTGCTTTCTGAAGTGTCCCTACCACTATCACTGGGAGAAACCGCGTCATCTCTTGCCACTTTATCGCTTGATTGTATTTCATCTTCCTCATTATGATCACTACTTTCCTCAACACTATCTTCCATGAAAGAATCGCTAGTTTCCTCATAGACTTCGTTTATAGATACTGTTTGAGCAAAAGTTAGCAATGGGGATGAATGACTGATTAAAGAAAATATCGCTATTAAAACTATGAATTTCTTCATTTTCTTCTCCTCATATTTCAACGAAATAATCTTCTTACAAATATTGTTGATCTCATTCATATAAAAGAGACCAACAATATTCTACCAATACGTTTTTCATTGTTCTTAAATAACAGGGGCCAGCGAAGAAGGGACATTGCTTAGACTCCAATTCAATTCACTTGTGAATTGGCCATTTGCTCGTTCCCCTGGAATTTCTAAAACAATATTCGGATTTACCTCGCCATTTAACGTTCCCCAGGTAATCGAATTCCATCCACGTCCATTAAGCACTTCTGCACTCATAAGAATTTGGCTGCCATGTTCCGCCGAAATAGTGACAGGATTTGAGTGAATAACAACCTCGGAATCCCAAGCTTGAGAAAGTCTTGGGTTACTAAACGTAATGGATGCACCATTCAATTGCACATTATTATCATTGATAAATGGTGTTACTTGTTCAACTCTCAATGTCCATCCTGTTGATACATCACGAGTATCACGAATTTGAGCAAAATGTGGACGCAAAACTTCTTCCCCAGAATCGTCATTCACTTCAAAGGATTCTGCCTGGGCCTCAAATTTTAATAAACCTGTTGAGTTAACATTGTCGTGGATCCCAAAATTTAAAGTGGGCACGTAGGTTATGGAAAATTCCCCGGTTTGTACTGGGGGAATGATAATTCCAGGACCTGGATCCGGATCTGGATCTGGATCAACCGTATCAACATCATCAATTATCGAAAGAGTTACTTCTCCTTCTGTTTCTGCATTTCTTGTTAATTGTTCGGCTGAAGCTGTAACAACATTTCCAAACAATAGGCTGCTAAGTAATCCGATTGCTAAATACTTCTTTTTCACTTCTTTTTCCTTCTTTCCTTTTCTTTAATAGGACAAACACGATCAACAAAATGCCTCCTAAAAAGACATTATGTGTTTCTCTTATAGCCATTAGCTGGGGAAACCTTCCTGGCTTCTTATATGAGGAGATTTCTTGAATGTCTGCTTGATCTCCTTTTGGTGGTTCCGGCTGTATTTCGTCTTGAATGATATTTTGAAAGGTAATCGAACTATTCGATTGAACCGTTTGAGCAGAAACAGTTGGGACAAAAATCCACAATGCTAATAAACAAAACCAAATACATTTCCTCTTTAATAATTGCACATATAATCACCTCCTTTTGAACTTGTGTAAATAGTATCGAGTGCTTTAAAATTCTACGTTTTAACGTATTTCTGGTGGTTTTGAATCAGGTTTTCCTGTAGGTATATACACACCAGTTAAGCCAATTATTCCCTCTCTATCAACTTTTCAAATTTCTTATAAAAACAACTGATATGTCTCATAATTCTTCGTATTTGAGAGGACAATAAAAAAAGACATCCGATACCATCGAATGTCTTGGAAAAGTTGTTAGATTAGGATTTCTGAAAAAGAGGATACATAACAGACAATCGTTCTAAAAAACGAAGGTTTTTGATACTTTATCTGTAAGTTCGTATGCATACTTATTTCTTACATGACTAAGCTTACATGGAATTTCAATTGATTTGAAATCATTATTTTCATAGACGGATGAAATAACTAAAAATTAAGAGAAAATTTCTATAACATAATTTTTTCATTACAATTTATTATTCTATTGTTTAATATAGAAAAAGGATCAAAAACTATTAATTTTCTGACCCCGTTAAGAATTTGTCCAAATACTTATAAAAATGGTTTTCAAATGAACAATCATTTAATTTAAAAGTTTAAGGACATAAAAATAAAAATCTTCACTGCAATTATGGTATCTAAAAAGAGTGCTCAAAAAATAGTTATTTTCTGAACACTCTTTTAAATAGATTCCTCAACACCTTGATGATTTAATCATTTGGATATTATTAACAAATAAACCACATAATTTGCTGCACTTTTCAACGCACCCCACCATATTCTTCAAATAATTTAGTCATCATCCATTGTATCTCACTCTTGGTCTGACTTTAATCTCTCACATATTAGGTTGCAGTTTCATTGGTAAATTCAATGATTAAATAATGATGATAACATTTTAGACTATATTATGCTATTTAGCAGTTCACCCATAGTGGCTACAATATACATTTCCTCTGTTTCAAAAATAATATTGTTTTTACTAGAATAAACATTATATATCTCGTGTCCTACTTTTTCACTAATATCTATTTTTTTAATATAGCACATAATTTTATCAAATAAGTAAATGGAATCTTCTACAAAAACGCAAATATAATCATTAAACTGTCGAAGTTCAAATATGGTAGCGTCACACCCAATTTCTTTTACTTCAGTTAAATGGCTATACAAATTACATTTAATCATTATTTGTGTTTCTGCATCAGTATATGCGATTAAAAAGATATCACCATTAGCGGATATTGTAGATATAGCCCCTAGATCAATTAATGTCGAAGTTAAATGATGAGGGAGTACTGCATTAAATCTATTTAAATCTATATTGAATTCTACTAATCCATAGTGAGCCCAATCGTTTTCTGCGGATAGTATTCCTTCTTCATTATACGCAACTAATACTCCGCTTGGAGATGGCACTATATTTAGTATTCCGTTTCCTAATACAGTAATAGAATTATTTATAAAGATAGCCTCTTCATCATCCATCGAAAAAAATAGATACCATTCATTTTTATACATCATAATTTCATGAATCTTAATTTCCTTTTGTTCGAACAGTTCATTCTCAAAAGTATGAATTATTTTATCTTCTTCAAAAATTTTAATAGTAGCTTTTTCTTTTGAAAATATACATAAATTGCTTTTTGTGGGTGTAGTTAAGATTGTTAGGTTATCTTTTAATGGTAATTCTCTCATCATATGCACCTGCACTTTTTTTCGTCGTTGATGATAGCTCTAAGATCTGTGACCGTTCCGCGTTCTTTTAACTAATCGGAAAACATAAAGAAACTCAACAATCCATATTATAACAATTCGAGTAATTTTTACAGCAATGAAAAATCCTACCCAAGTAGTGATTGTTACCGGAATTTATCCATATGAATTAAATTTATTCAATGGATTACTATCCAAGTGGGCATACACATTATAGATGCTCTTAATCGAGATTTAGTTAGATAAAAATTCCGTGAGTTAAGTAGGTCATAAAATAATTTTGTACGCCATATTTTTTGAAGATACGTTAAATAAATTAGTTTTAAAATGAAATCTGTAACCTTTAAAATCTAAAGTAGGTTCATCTAGCAGATTATCGCTTCTAAATGAAAAATTATAATTAAAATCTATTACTCCTTGAAATTTGAGGACGACCTTTGAAGATGTTTCTAGAGAACTCAATAACAATAATAGACTTGCGTTTTCATACATATCACTTTCCATACCTTCTTCACTGGTTAACATACTAACACTAGCATACGATAGCGATCCATCTAAACTTAGTATCATATCCGAGTAAAACTCCATTTTTTCAACAAATGAATCATGAAAATTTCCATACTTTTCATTCAAATATCCTACTTCATCCGAATTATTTATATAACTCCACAATTCACATTATCTCCTTTTATTAAATTTCTTATTATATCTTGGGTACTTTTGGCCATTTACATTTCTATTGTTCCAGCTGTGCTTGTGTGGAACATGGGGATGTCGTTTAGCATTACTGTGATTACTGTAATCGATATCAACACGCGGCTTCTTTTCTTTATCAAAAACATTGTTTTGTGTATTCTATCATTTTTATAGAGATTTTTTTTTTGTTATAGTTATAGTTTTTATTCTACATCCCTTAATGCCTTTATAAGGCCTCACGAGCTATAAGAAAGATTTGGTGTAGATTTTTTAATTTTATTAGAAGCTTAAATAATAACCTATACCTGTTCCGGACAATCTTGTTACATTTATATAAATCCTTATGCCAGCTACTATAGAAAAATGCCCATCAGGATCAAGAGAGTCAAACATTACAAGCTATATAATAAAGTGCCATTAAATACTACTTTTAGATTTCAATAGTATTTAATGGCACGCATATCCGTCATAACCCTAAGAATTGATTTTCGCATAATTAACTCTCTTCAATCTGTTTCATGAAAAAGAATATCATAATTCAAAATCATCATTTTTATTGGGTATATTAAAGAGAGAGGTTTGCTTGATTCGATCTCAATCTAAATTTCAAAAAATTAATCAATTAGTGCGGTACGATCAAAAATACACTTAATTCCTAATCTTCATTTTTTCGATTTAAAAATACAATTTGTTCAATTGTAATATCCCCTGCTTTATGTAGTTTATTGAAATCAGTCAAACTAATTGAAAAGTATTGGTCTGGTATATTCTCATCAAGATTTTCCTATTCTCCCTTTTTTCTTTTAGCAGATAATAGTTGAAAATAAATATTTTTATCATCGATAAAATGAGCTACTGCTCTGAATGCTGAAAGCTGAAGTCGCGGTACAACTCCTAAAAAATCCAATTTAGCTCTACTATCATTTCTTAAGTGTTTGATGTTATCTTCTGTAGCAGTATCCCATTCAAACTCTAAATTCCTTGCGTATTCTCGAAGCTCAAACTTCCTTATCCACTTAGGATAAACAAAAACTATCTTATTGACTCGAATATCTTGAAACACAAATTTCTCATCCTTTCATCTAATTATTTGTAATAATGAGTGTGATATACTCGCTTTGTGAATCTATTATACACTACTTTCAATTTATACTTTTTTCCGTTCTTGTACATAGATGAGTACGCCGATTTAATAAATGTATTTCTTTAGTCCTTTTACACCAGTATCTGCTGCCTTTTTTCCATATTTAATAGTATTCGCTACATAATACTTTGGTATATATCTTGATGGATTAGACATTCGGTTAGCTACCGTATTAGTATACTTCATTCTCTTAGCAAGCCCTATAACAGAAGTTCTCGACTTATATCCTGATCCGGCAAACTTTAGACCTCTCCCTAGAACTTTGAAAGCACAACCAAAGGCCGCAGAAGTCGCTGCACTTTTTGCCACTGCCCAGCCAGCTTTCTTCCATGATTTTGTTTTTTTAGATGTAAGAGTCCTTGGGATATCTCAGATTAATGTGTAAATAAAACCACCCGATCGACGGGTGGCTTTGATTTTATGATACAAATTTCAATCTTGAAATTTATATAGCAATTTTTTTGCTGTAATATCAAACAAATCTGTTTTAAAGTGAAATCTATATCCTCTATAATCAAGAGTTGCATCATATAATATGTTATCTAATTTTGATGAAAAATGATATTTAAAATCTAATAACTCTTCAAACTTAAAGATTATTTTAGAATTATTAGATTGTGAGCTAATTATCATGATCAATTTTGAATCTTTAAAAAAAAAATCATCTATGCCACTTCCGAATACTATACTTCCTGCATCGTCTACTTTCATTCCAGAAACAAATTTAACTTTTTCGATAATAGCATCATGGAAGTTGTCATAATCTTCAACAATTAAATTAATATCTTTTGTATCAGTTATATTAATCCACATAACTATACCATCTCCTTCATTATGATTATTATTTTCTAGTATGCTTTGGAATCTTTATACCTTTTTTATCTCTAATACCTTTTCTCCATATATGCTTATGTGGTACATGGGGATGTCGTTTAGGATTACCGTGGTTATTGTAATCGATATCAACACGTGGCTTCCCCTTTTTATCATAAATTCTTTTCTGGTGTGTTCTACCATTTTTTACTTGAGTTTTTATTCTATTTCTTCCTCTGTACCCTCGCTGTCCTTTTGGTGGAACCTGCTTAGTATTTCTTTTATTTTTGCTGTAAGGTCGTTTTTTCGCCAAATAATAACCTATACCTGCTCCAGCTAACATAGTTACACCAGTAAAAATCACTTTTGCACTTATATAAATCCCTAGACCAGCTACAATCGCAAAATGCCCATTAGGGTCAACATACATCACTGGATTATTGTCCGCGTAAGTATATCCATTCATGGTCAATGGATCATCTTCGTCTCCTGGATCAGGATCAAGAGAGGTAAAAACTCCATGAGCCGGATGATAATACCGTGCCATTAAATAATACTGTTGGATTTCAGCATCGTACGTATATCCGGCATAACCATAAGGATTGCTTTTCGCTAGTTCCGTTTTTGCTTCACTGGTTAGAACGTTTCCCCAAGCATCGTAAGTGTAACTGGCTACTTGCTGGCCGTTTTCGTCCGTCAATGCAACCACATCACCATGCCCATTGTAATGATAGTATACCGTGTTTTTCCCACTCTTCATAGCTAAGCGAATATTGTCATCAGAGTAGATATAATGACGTAAAACTTGCCCATTCGTATCTGTTTCATACAGCACATCAATACTATCACCATCATAATGGTAGTTCGTTATCTGTCCATTAATCTTCTTAGACAATCGTCGGTTGTCCTCGTCGTAAGTGTATGTGACAAATGGTTGGTTTTCCCCATTTTTCGTCACCCCTACCAAGCGATCCGCTTGATCCCAAGCGTAGTTATATTTTTCATCACTTAGACGATTCCCATTTGCATCATAGGTTAGTGCTTGACCATTGAAGCTAATCAACTGGTTTCCGGCATTAAAAGTTGCTTGATGAGTTGCGTTGTTGATAGTTACACTTGTTCGGTTCCCAAATCCATCGTAAGTGTAAGACCGTAATTCTCCGTTAGGTAAGACTTCTTTAGTCAATTGATTAGTGGAATCGTAACTGTATGTTGTCATTTTCCCGTCTGTATGCACGATACTCGTCCGATTACTTGTCGCATCATATGCGTAACTCTCTTTTAACACTTGAATATGGTTTTTAGTTCCGATTGCTACTTCTGTAAGTTTATTCGTTTGATCATAACTAAAGTTTGACATAGAACCATTTCCTGCGGTGTAGAGCGTTTTATTTCCAAACTCGTCATAATCAAATCTATACTTGTTGTCGCCATCACTAACACTAGTGTTTTGATCCAACGCATTGTACTCATAGCTAACTTTGCTCGAATACGCTCCCTTATTTATGGTGACATCGGCTACTTTATCTGTCTTTCCTTTATTATCTTTTGTTGGCTTGTCTTTGTACTGATAACTGATGGTTCCCCCGCGCTCTTGAACCTTAGTGATTCGATTTGCATCGTCATATATTTTATCAGTTACTACTTGATTGAGATGATCTGTAACCTTAGTTTGATTCCCATTAGGATCATATTGAAAGCTATAAGCAGGAGTAGCCCCCCACAAAACTTTTGTTTGACGGTCTGCCGAATCATATTCATTCTTAATCTGATGACCGTTGGGCATGTTCACACCAATTTCATTCCCGCTGGCATCATATTCATAAGAAATCTTGCGACCTAATGGATCCTGATACAAGGTTGTTTTATCATCAGCATCGTAACTATACCCATGGCTTTGAGCTATGCCATTCGCAACAATCTCTCGTTTCGTTATATTCCCGTTATCATCATACGTATACTTCACTTCTGTCCCGTTCGCCAATCGAGTAACTACCAATTGATTGTCTTTATCGTATTGAAAATTCTTTTGCTGTCCTTTTTCATCTGTTTCACTTAAACGATTTCCAAATGTATCATAGGTAAAACTTGTTTTTCTAAGTTCTTCATCATATTGAGCAACCACATAATTTCCAGCAACATCATACTCACTTTCAGTTAGCCTGTTCCCTTCCATGATACGAAGATTGTCAAAATACGCAGTACCAGTCATCTGATTTCGGAACATAAACAATAATTTGACTTCTTTGATTGGCTGTTTTGGTTGTACGGCAATAGCCGCACGGTTCCAATCTTGATTACCCGTCGGAAATTTCTCATGTCTTAATTCTTTCGAGCCATCTTGATAGATAATATCTGCCCAAAGTGAGTAGTCTTGATGGGCAGCACTTTTATCCCCTGCTTGCACATTTTTGGCTTTAGATAAAGCAGAAATAGTAATTGGTTCAGCTTTCTGTTGATTTAATGAGACGTATTGGGCAATATACCCATTCCCTTCTGTTCCGCTTTTTCTTGTCATTTCAAATCCTTGTTCTCCAGAGAAAGCTTCATCTGATAACTGCAAGTTCGTTTTCGTTCCAGAAAGAGAGAAATGCTGAATTTCTTGTAACCCTGTTGCTTCCTCTAACCCACTATTTAGTACCGGGTTATATCCAGTATGTGTGCTGCCTTTTTCCAGCTGCACATTATCAAACCAGGCATCGCCGCTGCCAGCTTCATTAGCCAATTGCTCATTTTTTAAATAAATGCCGATACGTCGTGTCTCTTTTGTGGTAGTAAAAGTAACTTGTCTTCGAACCCAATCGCTATTGCCTTGGATTGCCGTTTCTCGGTTATTCCGCCACCCATCACCAGTTTGGTTATCTGATTTAATAAACCATACATCTAAAAAGGCTTGAGAAGCTTTCATATTAGCTGTTTTGATGTCTGCACTGAGCGTATACGTGGTATTTGGTTCGACATCAAATCGTTGGGCGATAGACGTACTGCTATGTGTTTTTCGATCACTATTTGCGGGTTCAGAATGGATCTTGATTGCATATTTCCCGCTTAGCGAACCAGGTGCTCGTTCTTTGGTATCAATACTCATCGATCCTTTGGCACGGGTTTTGTCTTGTGAAAGATACCATTCTTCTGTATTGCCGGATTCAAACCCACTATTTTTCACCATGTTTTCACCCGTTCCCAAAGAAGCACTCTCTTTCAAGATGTTCCCATAGCGATCATACATTGTGAACGAGGAAGTATTTGCATCATTTATCGTTTCTGATAATGCATCTGCTCCATCATATGCAGTAGTAGTTTTACGATTTTCTGTATCTGTTTCTGTGACAATATCGTTGTTCTTATTATATGCGTACGTCTCTGTACCATACGCATCTGTGAAGGTAAGAATGTTTCCTTCTCCATCGTAAGTATACGTTTCTGCTTGTCCTTTTGGATTGATTTCTTTCATCAAGTTATTGGACTCGTATTGATAGGAAGTGGTTAATTTTAATCCTTCGATATCTTCTATCGTCTTCTCTGGATTTCCTGCCTTTGAATAATAATAAGCGGTTTTTTTTCCTTTCTCATTAGTGACAGTAGTAACATGTTCAGTTGTATTATAAGCAATCTGCGTTTTCTTTTTTACCGGATCAATTATCTCTTTGATTTTATTGTCTTCATAAACATATTTAGTCTCTTGGGGATGTTCATCTGTATGTTTTGGCTCGTACAATGAAATTAGTTGCTTTTGCTCATTATAACCATAACCATAGGTTTTCCCTCGGGCCGTCTTTGATTCAATTAATTTCCCTTCGCTATCATAACGAAATGAGAGAGTCTTACTTTCTGGTAATTGGATGCTCTCTACCAAAGAGCCATCTTTCGAGTAGTTTAGAATAACCTCACGATTACTTGCATCTTTGATCTTTATCAGACGGTCTGCGGCATCGTAGGTGTAATTCGTGGTATTTTGATTCTTATCAATTTCTTTGACCAATTTTCCAGTTTTAGAGTAAATGGTCTTTGATTTATCTTCTTCTGTTTTCGTATAAGTTCCATCAGCTTCTTTTTTAATTTCAGAAAAAAGGCCAGGTGGTGCTTGATAAGCAGCTTCTTTTTTCTTAAAAACGTGTTGCTTATTATCCGCTTCCATCCAATAAATTTCATTTTTTTGTACATTATCAATCAGTCTTTCTTCAAAAGTTGAAGACCAACCTTTACCAAATATACCCATTTCTTGATTGAAACTATTAAATGTACGAGTTAAGCCAATCGAGATTCCACGACCTTCTAAGTTAAAATCTTCTTCCGTTACAAGCAAATTTCCATTTACTGCATTGATCTGACCACCACGAACTGGAATACTTGTCCAAAAATCAGTCATACCCAGCTTATCCGCCTGACTATCTGGTATGCTTGGCGTTGCTGCTGCAGAGTCATTACTTTTTACATGTTTATTGTCTTTACGATACCCTCTGACTCGAAACCAATAATTTGTCTTCGCCGCATATTGTGTTCCGGCATTCTTATACACTGGTCGTGGATCTTTGGCTAACTCGGAACCTTTACCATCGGTATGAAGTTGGTACTTTCCTACAGCAATTTCTTCGTTGGTTGGCCAAATACCTTTTCCTTGTGTTGTCCAAGTTAATGTATTTCCTACATCGAAAGTTTGATAATCTTTTCCGTTAAAAACTAATACTTCATAACTATCCGCCAAAGGAACCTCTTCCCAACTTAACTGAACATAACCACTATTTTCTTCAGTTAAATTACTATAGGCTTTTGCAATGGGGCCTTTGGGTGCTCCTATTGGAAGATAGGTACGTACATAATCAGATTGAGGACTAATACCTCCAGGGTAGACTGCAGCAATTCTCACATCATATCCTGATATTCCTTTTAGACTATTTGCAGCTCCTTCTGCATCTACGTTTTCATAAAATTCTCTCGGATCAAGAGCTAAATCAGTCCCTTTTCCATCTGTGTGGTAGCGAGAAATCCCTTCCGCAATTTCTTTATCAGTGGGAAAAATTCCTTTCCCTTTAGTTGAAAAAGAAGTGACATTACCAACAGGAAACGCTAAATTTTCTTTTCCACTTGATAAGATAATCTGATAACTTGTTGCACCGTTTATCTTTGGCCAACTTATTTCTAAATGTCCAGTTTTCTGATTATCATGTGCTATACCTTTGACAGTAGGCTTTACTGGTTTATTATATGCATAAGTAATCTCAAAATATGGAATATTCGTACTATTTTCTGCTGCAACTACTTGTTTCCAATGATCATCTTGATTCTTAGTAGTTAAGCTGATCCCATAATTAACTCGCTTTCCATTTGACCATTCTTGAACAAGTGTTGTGACATCAAAAGTAGCCCACTGAGCTTTTTTTACATTTGTTTTAGTTATATAAGTGTGCGAAGGTTTGTTGTTCCAGGTAATTTTTTTTGGGTCCCAATTTTGATTAACAGCATTTAGAGACAGCTCATTAGATAAGTTATCATATGAATGCCAAACATTATATACTTTAAACTGCGCTTTTTGAATGGTTGCTTGATTAATCTTACTCATATCTGTTTTAAAATAAGCTTGATTCGCTTGTGTATCTTGATATTTTCCTACCCACAAAGTGTGTGCTTTTAGTTGTGGGCGCCATAAACTTGCTCCGCTATAGTTTGTACCTCCATTCGCTTGTCTAGCATTGGCATCTTGCAGCTTGTTATAAGTAATACTTGGATCAATATAAATGGGAAATACTCGTTCCGTGGACTGAATCCAATCACTATCTACTCGAAGTACAAGCTGATACAAGTTTTTTGTTAACGGAATCACTTCAAAATAATTACTTTCATTTGATATGCCTGACCCCAATTGCTCATCAAAATTTGAATCCGTCATTGTCGGCCGAGGAATCTCATAAATAAATTTGTTGTCTTTCGTTCGAAATGTTACTTCTCCAGTATCCTCTACCTTTGGATTTAATGATGTTTCGATTTCAAAATAATAACTATGGTAATCGTTTACACTATGGATGATTAAATCTTCTTTTACTGACTGATTAAACACCATTTGACGAAAATCAATTTCTGGCAAAACATTTTTGTAAAGAGCTTCGTTTTCAGAAATTTCAACATCCCGATCTTCTGTGACGATTGATACTTCTTCACCATATATTTTTTCTTGTTCTTCTTCCTGATCATTTATTGTTTCTTGCGTATGAATCTGGCTGTTAGCTGCTGAGCTATCTTCAATTACCTCTCCTGAAGAATCTGCTATTTTTTCATTTAATTGGTTCTTTTCACTCGTTTGTTCTTTACTTTCTTTGGCTACTCCTGAAGCGCCTTTAAATGAAAAGGAGATCTTCTCGCTCCCGTCTCCTACAATCTGATACAATCCTTTTTCCATTTTTGGAAGAAACGTTGTTGGTATTGTCACATTATCTGGTTGAATACGTCCATCTTCTATTATTAGATTGGTCTGTATCTCCTCTAACTTTCCGCTGTTTTCAGCTTCTGTATAAATGGGTTCTTGATAGATTTTCTTTGTGAAAGTACCATCATGATTGTCTAAAACGACTTCATTTTCCGTTCTTTCCTCTATAATTTCTGTTGGCTCTTGAGGGATAGCTTCTTGTTCCTCAGAATCAACTAAATAAGGATATTCAGAGTCCATATATTTTGAATCTATTTCCCCGATACTTTCAGCAACAGCTATTGTAGATGGTATCACAATAGCCGTCAATAGAATGATGACGCTACCAACGATCCCTTTTCTAAAATAATTCTTCTTTCCCTGCACTATTCTCTCTCCCTAAATATTATCCTTCTAAATGGAGTGTTAAGCCAGAAGGTCAATTAAATATAATTTAATTGCATATAAATTGTCAATACATTTTTTAACAATATAAATACAAGACTTTCTACTATGAAAATTGATTATAATGGTATGCTCGAAGAAAGTTTAGTGCTAGTTAGAAAATAATAGCTAAAATTATACTGCAAACAAGCGGATCTGTTTTTAAAGAAATTAAGCTCTTGAAACGATAAATTATGTCTCCAGATTAAACGTTAAACGTTTGAAGAGTTCTTTAGGAAAAAAGGTCAAAAACTATTAAGTTTTTGACCACAGTTGCTTATAGTATTTTACACAACGAAATTTGATCCACTCGTTTATTATTAATTTGAATCACTAATTGTTTTATCTGAATAAAAAGGTAGAGTGCAAAAGCAGTCTACCTATCAATCAAGAATGTGATATACTTATAAGGAAACTTGTTGTCCTTCAGGTGTAGTATTGTTCGGTCGTGGTGACCCCAACAACTTTACAATTTCTTTTTGAAACGTTGGTTGTAAGGAGGTCTGCCAATGAATTACAGTGGAATGGGAAAGGTTACGTTCTAAATAGAATGTTGCAAAATATTCTAGTAATCCTAACGATCATTAACTTGATCTTAGAGATTGCGAACAAAATAAAAAGCTTAAAGGACTAATCCTTTAAGCTAACCTCATTACTACTGCCGTAACAGTTCTGTAAAAGGTACTACCAATACCTTTTACCTACACCTGAAGTATAACAAGTTTTTTTGTGTACGTCAAAGCTAACTTCTTCCGAGACTGGACTCAAAAACTATCATGTTGACCGCATCCAACATTTGTCCTAATACTCATAAATCTAAATATTAATTGAACAATGATTTAGTTGCGAGTTTATGAACACAAAAATAAAGCAATACATATCAATTATGGTTTTTAAAAAGAGTGTCCAGAAATTATTGGTTTTCTGAACACGATATTTTTAATGAAATCAAAAAAATCACTTCATTATTTCTAAACGATTTTTTTGGGGGATCATATATTTACAGTTTGTGCCATTTAAAATTTGAAAAATTTGCTAATTAAAAAGAAAAGTGACAAATAGGCTGCTTGTGTCTATTTAGGGTACACTTTAAATTTACAACAGTTGAGGGAGAAAGACAAAGACGACAACTAAGCAAGTTGGTATCCAACTCACATGCTAGCAGTCACAACTAGCATAAAAAAGGCGCTCCCTTCCGTTGTGGTTGGGGAGTGCCTTTGTGCTGTAGTACTATAATTTTTCTATCGTTTGACTCTCTTAGATACCGTCAATATTACTGTAAAATAAATCTATTTCATTTTTGTCATACTCTAAAATCCAATCATTAAATCTATCATACAGTTTTTTTTGACTTTGAATATTATTAGACCAAATGTCACATCCCCTATCGTCATAGATATTAACAATAGTATTTGTCTTTAAATTATATAGAAATAGATTGTCATTTACTCTCAATTTTCCAACTTCATTGAAATCTCTGTAGCACAAGCCATCAATAATTTTTGCAGTTCTTACATTGTTTCTCTGTGTATTAATGACTAAAATAGTCGCTTGATTTTCATAATATGAATCAAAAGCAGAAGTAGTAAAACTATCGACGATTTGATAGTTGGCTTTGTAGAGGTACTTACGTATCAAGCCAGCTCTTGAGAATTTAGAAGCTGGAATAATTATTTGTAGTTCTTTCTCGTCAGAAAACACCTCATTAAGCAATGCTTTAGCCCGATCCTTTGCTGCTTCGATTCTCTTCTGAAAGTTCTCTTCTGATTCAGGTGCCAGTTCAAATCTTAGATTACCTTTCAGCTTGTAAGTATTATATGAAGACAAAAATATGCTCCTTATATTGGGATTCATAAAAGTTCTCCTCTCAACCTCTTTAAAGATATGAAGGCTATTTTGATATAATCTTTCCATTTCCATCTGTTGAAGCTTTTCTATTCCCTGATTTATCTCTGATTTTCCATTCTTTCCCCGCATGGCCTGACATATCTTTTTCTTTAGTATAGCCAGTTTTTGGATCTCTCCAAGCAGGAGGTGCCCCCTTACGATGAACTTTTTGATTCATATTTTTTAATTTCACGCGACCGGTTCTGTCTAAAAGGCTCTTAGGAATGCCATATGTGTAGCTAGTGTATTCTTGCTTAGTTACTGATTTACTATAATTGTATTGTACTTTTTTTTCGTTTTTGGCCTAGGTTTCGAATTTACATGACTTCGAATTTTATTATAAGCCCAATGTCCACTTTTTATAATGGCTTTTCCTAAAATGTATGTTCCAACAGTCACACCTACAGCAGCTGTTGCTACGACAGCAATTTGACCAACTCCTGGAACCCCATATACCCAAACTGAAGCCCATCCTACAGCTGGAATAAAAAATGCTCTGCTTTGCCCACTATTTGAAGTAGAATCAGCTAAAATACCTATACTTAAATCAGTAGGTTCCTCTATACTTTCTAATAAATGGTCAAATTCCTCAGGAGTATAGAAATTCCCATTGATATAAACGCCTTCTTCTGTAAACTCTATTTCAGTTCCATCATCAATTTGTTCCGAGACAAAAGCAGTTAATGCTTCTTCATTTAGGTTTTCGTCAATGGGATCAGGTAACGTTTCTTCTACTTGATTTGAACTTTCTTGACTGACTATTTTTTGATCTGTTGCGGCTACAACTGATTCACCTGTTCCAACAATAATCGACCACGGCAATAATACTGCTAAAAATACTCTAACTGCTTTTCTCAAATTTAATCTCCTCCCACTATAATCCAATAGTTGTATAGTGTAACTATACGCATGTTTAATTATAGTTACAACTTACAAAAATGAAAGGAGCGTAAAAAAATATCCAACCCTATTATAAAGTTCATTGTTTGCGTAACATTTACTTGTTTTGGCTAATAAACATGATCGTATCTGTATTTTTCTTTTATTCAAATCAAAAGAAGTTTCAACTGAATATACTCTAAAAGAAGAAACTTTCAGACCTAAATAATTGAGCTGCTGAAAGATCTATGAAATGAGGAATTAAAAAAGGGGTCAAAAACTTAAAAGTTTCTGACCCTTTAATGTTTTTCCCAAATACTCATAAAACTGAATCGCGAAGGAGGAATAATTTGGTTACAATTTTATGGATACAATAAGAAAGTGATTCTCTACAACTGAAGCATATAAAGAGAGAGTTCAGAATTAGTCATTTCTGAACCCTCTCTTTTTTAAATAGTAGGTACGATTTCATATGACATGAAAAATTATCGAAGGTTTTTCTTTCATTCTTAAGTCGTACCCACACAACTCTTTAAAATAATCTCGATAGTCATTCTCAACAATCCGGATGATCTCTTCATTTGAAAAGTCTTCAAATGGTATCAATTCAGTCAATAAAGTTAGTTTGGCATCTACACCCAAAATCTTAGGAAAAACCTGCCAAAAGGTATCTTGCGAAATATCTTCAATCAGCTGATCTAATTTTTTCACTTGACTATCTAAATAGGTTGCTAAGGTTGTTCGTTCTGGTTCTGCTTGACCAAGTGCTTCTTGAAACTGTTTGATATAGTCAGTTTTTGTTTTTAATTGATTCATAGTCTATTTCCTCTTCTCTTTCGTTAATTCTTTCGGCATTGATCGTGTAATACTATTTACCAATCGATCATCTTTAACGCTTCTTTGATTTCTTTTTCTTCTGGGATCCCTGATAGACACACCACATTTGATCTTTCCTGTGATATTCTGCCATTCGTTATGATCAATTGTCGTGTAAAAGGAGTAGTTTCTATATCCTCTATTAAATGGTAGCCTTTCACTTGCAAGTAGTGACGAACACTCTTTTTTATCCACTCTTGTAAAGCCAGACTGCCCGTTAATTGGAAAGTAAGGACCAACGATCGTTCGAAACGATCTTTCGTACGATCGTAGTTCTTTATCAGCTGATCGAGGAATTTTTTTTCTTCTATCTGTCCTTCAGTCATGTCTTCTTTGTTTTGACTCACGGATAATTGAAAGAACTGATGCATTAAAGCAATCACTGTTTCAAAAAAAGCAATGTTCACCTCTTCAAAACCATTGGTCAAATAGGGTTGTTCATCCTCTGAAGAAAACTGTTGGATAAATTCTTTTTGACGCAGTGGATTTAAAAACTGCTCTTCGTTTAATGACAAGAGAAACAAGGCTGATTTTTCTTGTGCTGGAAAAGGGAGTGTGATAGCTTCATCTAGCGCGATAGCGATCCTTTCTTGCTCTTTCTCTTGGCCTTTTTTTACCTGTAAGCATTGTCCTTGATCGATGCGCCATTGCGCCAGTTGGCGCCACTGACTCAGACGGATCGGATCTAGTGACCACTGTCCAGGTCTAGTTGGTTGATCGAACGAGTCCCATGACTCGACTCGTTGCTTTAACACGTTTGGATAAAGAGGCAGCGTGAAGTACAAGTCGTACATGAACTGACGGATGGCCGGTTCACTTCCTTGTAATTGATTGTCCTTTTTGACAATTGTCAACTGGTAATGTTCCTCTAATAGGTGAACAAACTGTCGTTTGATTCGCCCAAAACTAGCCAGGGACAAATTGAGGGTTTCCACCCATTCTTGATTGGTTTTTCGAGTCCCGGCAACTAACTGATCTGCATAGAAAAACAAGGGCTCTTGTTCTAGTAACGCTTGCTTTTTTCTGGTAAACGCCGTAGCCGATCGAAAGGAAAAATGATAGCCATCTTCTCCGCCCAGAAGCAGGATCGATGCGTCAAAATACTTTTTGATTTGTTTGATATCGGATTGGATCGTTCGTTGTGTACAACTTAGTTTTGTTGCTAAGTCTTTACCTGTCAACGTTTGGCTCTCTTCTAACTGCTCTAACATAAAAAACCAGCGTTTCGTTTTTTCATGATAGATCAGATGATAAAATAGCTGACTCATTGCCGCTCCTTTCTAGTTGATAGACTATAAATAATAAGTAGTAGAAAAAAGGAAAAGAGAAGGTCCCTCTTTTCCTTTTTTGTTTAATTGCCAGGAACGGCACTTAACTCCCAAATTAGGGTAGAAGAATAAGTGGTGGCTTCTGGATTAGCTCCCTTTGGTACATCTAGTGCTACACTTTCACCTGCCGTCTCCCCATCGCCAAAACGATAGATCCACGTCCCTGTTCCTTCACTTCCTTGTGCTAGGAGAAGTGTTCGTCGGTTCCCAGGAACTAATGTACAAGGTACGGATTGGAGTCCTGGTGCTGTACCTCCTTGTGCGGTAATGACTTGTTGGTTTGATAAACTCAAACTAGCACCATTAAGTACTTGATTTTCTGCCCCTTTGAATTGTTCTTTTTGCGTGACCGCTAGTGTCCATCCGTTGCGATCGTTTTCCGAACGTCGATCACTGATTTGAACATAGTTTGGACGTTCTTCAGACTCATTTACTGTGCCATCTTCATTTAGTAAACGTTGTGGTTGCGCATAATACGTTTGATCATGAACAGAAATAGCTTGTGAGCCAAAGTGGAATTGCGAGACAAAATCGATACTTAAACGTCCCTGATCTTCTGGAAGCTGTGGTTTATTTTCTGGATTGATTTCTGTTGCTGGATCTAATGGATCCACAGGTGAAACAGGTCGCAGGTCCTGGACCGTTAAAACTGTTGCTTCATCAAACAATTTATCACGAAAAGAAAGTGGAGATTTTGGATTGATATTACCTTGTTCATCATTCGTTAGAGGCGGATTCATAACCCCTGAAGCTGCAGCAGATCCCTCACGGTCTTTTAAGAACACTTGAATTTCATCGTCTTCTTGTAATGACAGCTCGCTTAAGTCTAATGTGAAGGTACCATCATTTTCAACAACCACATTTTCTGTATTTATCGGTTCATTATTATGGGTAGCAGTAACCGTTACTTCTTTGTTTTCAGTGAACCCTTTAATCGTTGTACTATCATTTGAAACCACAGAAGAAGAAAACTTGGCTGGTGTTGGCGGAATGATGGGAAAGACTTCCACTGTACCTGTTAAGATAATATTTTCATATCCTTGTGTTAACTCTCCAGAAGTTAAGCGAACGTCTTTAATTTTAACCTTATCTCCTTTTTGTAGGTACTCTTCTAACTCTACTTCAAATAATCCAGCACGTGGTTCTTCGCCATAGATACTGATGCCTCTTTCTTCATTTGAGTGTCCCACAGTTTTAGCAGTATGTTCTGTTTTCGTTCCATTGGCACGTTCAACTTCTACAATGACTGTAGCTTCCCCATCCCAAGCAGAGCGGCTTTCTTCTAATCCAACTGGAATGCTGATATGTCCATGAATCTTTTTGTCGGCATTTGTTGGAACCCTGAGTTCATCTGCAATTGCCCACCGGGAATTATTTGAACTTAATCTAGAATATGTCGTCAATCCTGTGGTACCAAAAGTCCCAGTATTCAATACGTCTGGTTGACTAGTGGCTCCTAAAGTATTGAAATTTGTCCCAGAGAAAGAAAAATCTAAAGTTGGAAAATTCAAATCTGGATCACCGTCTAAGTTTGACCCATTTTTCCAGACTGCTAGATCACTATTTGCTGCCTTTAAACTAGATCCGCTTGCGACATTAAATAGATTTCCTCCTCCAGATCGATTATTTCTGAAGTCCATAAATAAAGGATTGTCAAATTCTACATCTAGCACACCTGCTCTAAATACTCCACCAGAAGCAGTCGCAGTTCTGCCCACTGCTTCAAAATAACCACCATTGCTATTATTTACTTTCCCCATTCCAGATAGATCTATAGCTGGTCCATTTTCAGCTAAAATAGTAACTTGTGACCCCGGATCTGTTACGGAGAATGATGTATTATCTCCAGAAGTTAAATGAATACCCTGATTGCCGCCAGCGGTATTTCCATTACTAACTTGTCCGTCACCTGGATTATTTACATACAATTTTCCACCATTAGAAACCATGATATGATTATTATCACCCAACATGCGTATTCCAGGAGCATTTCCACTAGATTTCTCAATAAACACATTGCTATTATTGACATTAAATTCACTAAATCCTGAATTTAAAAATCTCAACGTGGCCATTGCATTACCGTATGAGCCATCGACAGTTGTATTACCTGTCGTTCTATTTGATTTTAATATCAATTCACTTGTATCTTCTACCGTGTATTTATTTTCAGTTCCCTGTAATACTATAGCGCTCGACATATTCGCATCGGCTTGTAACAATGATTTTTCTGAAATAATAAAGTTTATTTCACTTTTATCATTAGTTCCTATAAACAAGCTTGCATTTTGATTTGCTTCAGTAGTCCAATTACTCTTAAGATAAACTTTAGCTTCATTACTAATAGATATAGTATGTTTAGTTCCTGCTAAATGAACGGAATTTGCTGCATCCGTAGAAACATTAATCTCAGATCTATCTATGACTTGGAATAATCCATTATCTGCTTGGAAGAAGACCCCTCTCTTCGCCCCTGCCGCTACGTTAACATCTAAAATAGATTGATTCCTCACTGTTAGTTCTGATGATGCTCCTACAAATTGTATAGCATTATTAGCTGTATCAGTTGCATCACTTGTCGGTCCACTTGTATTCAAAATTAATTCGGATTGATTTTCAATAACCATCTTTGAGCGTGCTCCACTAAATAATATATTTCGGGCTGTTCCACTTCCACTGGTTAGCTTCACTTCACTATTGTTTTTTACACTTAATAGGGAATCTTCACCTTCTAATCGAATTCCATTATTAGAACCACTCATGATTAAATTCAGTTGACTCTCATCAATAACGATTTCTCCATTGGCATTATCCGTAGATATAGGAAGTCCTGTTGTAGAGTTAGTGGAAAGGTTTGACCTTAATATATTAATTTTTCCGTTTACTCTCATCGCTCTCCCAGTTGTTGTAGTTAAATTTATATTAGAGTTTGCTATCGTTAAAATCCCGTTCTGCCCTTCTGACCGAATTGCTTCTGCGGTCGCAGAAGTTACAGAAAATTCCGAGTTATTTACCGTAAGCTGCGAATTGTTTCCAGCAAGATATATTCCTCTTTTTGATAATGTCGTTCGAAGAGAGAATGTACTTTCTTGATCCAAGCTAAACTTAGGAGATACACCGGAAAGGACGATCGTATTGTTAGTTGTGTTTGTTGGTGTCGTTGCAGTAGATGGTCCTATTGTACTTACTGACAAACCCCCGTTTTGAAGAGCTATTTCGGGATTTTCTCCTCTTAGATCAATCGTATTCGCTACGCCTGCAGTGGTTGTGATCGTAACTGTTGCTCCCTGTTCTACCGTAAGCTTTGGATCCGCCACTGTGGCAGAAGAGAAGAAGACTGTCGCATTCCCTCGACTAATCGTGACCTCTGCTTGATTTGTTGCTAAGACTTCTTTTGCCTCGATGAACGTTTGTGCAGAAGCTGTACGTGAAAAGTTTGATACACCACCTGTAAAGTGAATGCTTCCTTCAGGAAGAGAGGCTAATCGCAAGGTATTCGCATTCACTTCAGTTATATCTTCCAATTCAATGGTCCAATTTTTACTGTTTTCTACCGTTGCGTTGATTAATGGTGTAACACCAACTTTTGTCAGTGTCGCATTTTCAATTCGAAGGGTGCTTGCTTGTGTTACTTCTTCTAGTTGAAAGTAAAATCCATTGATACCAAAAGTCAATGTATACCCATTCCCTTGGATAAGTAACGGACGATCCACAGTTAGTACGTTTGCGGTAGCCGCTGTCAAATTGGCTTGAACAGAAATGATCCCAATATCAGGATTGCCAACCGCTTCTCTGAATTCTGCCATTGTAGCGACTTCTGCTGTTTCTCCATCAAAGACGGTCGGTTCCACCACTTTTGACACATCATCGGTCTCTTCTTCATTGGTTTGTTGCTCCTGCGGAGCTTCTGATACAGGTTCACGTACTTCTTCTGCCGGTTGTTCATTTTCTTGCTCTTCATCTATTCCATTTTCTTCTTTTAATTCCTCTTGTCCTGCTTCATCCTCATCGGAAGATTCTGTTTCTTCGACTGGGACTTCATCAATCGTCTCTTCTTTCTCACTGATCTCTAGATGAGCCGTCGTTTCTTCCACCGACAGTTCATAGTTTCCTACCTGTTCAACTACTAAAGGAAGGACAAATGTATGTTGCGCACGTTCTGACTGAACGATCCATTCGTTAGGCTGTGCTCCTTTCTCAACTGAGATCCCTGTTGGTAATTGATCTTTCAAGAGCGTTGCTTCTTCTGGTAAGAATACTCGTGCTTCAGACACTTCTTGATCAGAAAAGAAGGTCACTTGAA